>CATLGL010000034.1 GCA_949935895.1 uncultured Clostridia bacterium | reverse complement strand
AAGAAATCAATATGAGTAAAGAATTACTCTCTAAAATCGAATGGGCGTGCCGTTTAAAATTTAAAGGAAAGGAACAGCCACAAATAATAAATGGTTGTCTAAGAATTATTGAGCATACCAATTTAGCGTATGTAGAGCCCCATAGAGTAATTATTAAAGATAGCTTGTACCTATTCTTTAATGAACACGATTATTTCTATGTAAATGATTTAAGTACAAAGTATCTGTTATCCAAATTACAAGAACATATCAACGGAAATACATAACATAGAACGGCAAAGCATTTTAGAGTTTTTTAAAAAATTATACTATATTGGTTTATTTGTGTTATTAAAAAGAAAATTAAAGAGATAGTAATAATAAATATAAAAACTCTAAAAGTGCTGAAAGTAGAAATAGGACTAAAAAATTCATTATTAGGCTTAACTAACTTTACAGAGTTGTCTAAGAAAAATGCTTATAGGGGACTAAAAAATCAATTGAAAAAATCTTGCTAATTCAAAAACAAATTTTCGTAAATGCATTGCAATTTACTTGAAATTGTAATAAGATATCAAATAGTAAGAAATGGAGATGATATCAAATGAATGAACTAGATAAAAAAGAAAATTATACAAATCAAACTTTTGAAGATATAAAGCATATTGATGAAAATGGAATTGAATTTTGGTATGCAAGAGAATTGATGAAAGTTTTAAGTTATAAGGATTGGAGATATTTTGATGCAGTAATTGAAAAAGCAAAGCTAGCTTGCCAAAACTCTGAAATAACTGACATTGACCATTTCGTTGTTGACAACAAAATGGTTGAAATAGGTTCTGGTGCAAAAAGAGAACAAAAAGATTACAAATTAACAAGATATGCTTGCTATCTTATAGCTCAAAATGCAAATCCAAGATTAAAAATTGTAGCTCTTGCACAAACATATTTTACAATTCAAACTAGAAAACAAGAAATTAGTGAAAAAGAATATACTTCATTAACAGAAGATGAAAAGAGATTTTATCAAAGGAATTTAACTAGAAAAGGAAATTACTCACTTAATCAAACTGCTAAAAATGCAGGTGTAAAAAATTTTGATAGATTTCATAATTCTGGGTATAAAGGCTTATATAATGGAGAAACTGCTGATGACATTGCTAAAAGAAAAGGATTAAGATATAGAGAAGATATATTAGATAATATGGGAAGTGAAGAACTTGCAGCAAATCTTTTTCGTATTACCCAAACCGAATCAAGATTAAAAAAAGATAATATTTGTAGTGAAAAAGAAGCCAATAAAACTCATTATAATATTGGCAAAAATATAAGAGAAGTAATTGCAAAAAATGGTGGTACTATGCCAGAAAAATTGCTTACACCTAAAAAGAGTTTGAAACAATTAGAAAAAGAAAATAAAAGAAGTTTGAAAGAGAAATAGTTATATTTATTGCAAAAATGCTAGAAATACAAGAAACAGCAGATAATAGAGTACAACAGATTATTAAAAAATTAAAAGCCAAAAGCGATTTAACCGAAGATATGAAAAATACAGATATGCTTTATTAGGTAAGAACAATGAACTCTATTAAGGCACAAGCAGGAGAAATTGTTTTTAGTGAATTGATTTATGTATAAAAGTTGTTAAAAGCGAATAAATTACAAAAATTATTCTTTTATACTATTGTAAACACCACAAAACTTGCAATTTTATGTAAAATAATGTATAATAAAATTAGTAACCTTGTTGTTGCACCTTTTCAAAGGTGCAAAGCTCCGAACAATTATAAGGAGGAAATATTATGTTCAAAAAAGCATTAAAAAGCATTGCACCGTATGTCGTTGGAAGCATTGTTGCTTTAGCAATTGTCGCTCTTGTATTAGGAATTCAAAGAGCAATCAACACAAGTATTCCTGTATTTGTCGGAAATTGTTGTGCGCTTATAGTAGCTTTATATTTAGAAACAAAGGAAGACAACGATAAAGGCAAGTAATTTGAACAAAAAAAGTTTATCTTTTCTACTTCGCAAGAAGTAGTTTTTCTTTTATTTTTGCAAAGTTTTTTCAAAATGACTTCATTTTTATAAAATAATTTGATAATGTATATATAAATTGATTGATATTTGTATCAATCGTCAAGAGAGCCAAAAAGTTGTAGTTCTGTTCGAACTAAATTAAACGGACAATATAAATATCATTCCCAAAAGGATGGTATTTTTTGTTTTCAGAAAATAATTGCTTTGCAGAGTCCAAAGGTTGTGTGCCGTTAGTTATAACATACAGAGGGTTAGGAGGTGTGGCAGAGCCAAAATACTATACTGCAAAGAAAATTTAAAATGGAAAAGGTGACTTGACCAAGGAAATAAAAAAATACAGATATGCTTTATTGGATAGGCACTGTACACTCAATTAAAGTACAAGTATAAGAAGTTGTGTATAAAAAACTGAGGTTATGTGTAAAGGTTTAAAAAAATCAATTATATTTTACAAAATCAATGTAATGTAGTATGATATTTATATTAGATAATTTATATAAATAAAACAAGAATAAAGTATATAAAGGTAAAGTGAGGTAAGGAGAAAATAGTTAAGTTTTTACGAAACTAGAAATAGAAGATGATAGAAAAATTAAAAGAATGCAAATTATGTCCATTAGAGTGTAGAGTAAATCGCTTAGAAGGAAAAAAGGGAGGATGTCATTGTGATGACAAATTACGAGTGGCACTTGCTTCCTTACATTATTATGAGGAGCCATGTATTAGCGGAAAAAATGGCTCTGGTACTGTATTTTTTACAAATTGCAATATGAAATGTAAGTACTGTCAAAATTATGAGATTAGTCAAATGGAAAAGGGAAAAGAAATTAGTATTGAACATTTGGCAGAAATTTTTTTAAATCAACAAAAAAGAGGAGCACATAATATTAACTTAGTAACACCAACTTCATACACATATCAAATAATAGAAGCATTAAAAATAGCAAAAAAACAGGGACTAACACTTCCTATTATTTACAATACGAATGGTTATGAAAAGCAAGAAACCATTGACTTGTTAAAAGGATATATTGATGTATATTTACCAGATTTAAAATATTATTCAGAAAAAATAGCAAAAAAATATTCTGGAATAGAGCATTATTTTGAATATGCAACAAAAGCAATTAAGAGAATGTATAAACAAGTAGGCTCTTACCAATTTAATGAACAGGGGATGATTCAAAAAGGAGTTATTATTAGACATCTTGTTTTACCAAACCATATACTAAATACCAAACACATTCTAAAATGGATAAAAGACAATATGCCACAAGATATATATGTTAGTGTAATGGCACAATATTTTCCAACATACAAAGCAAAAGAAGATTTGTTAATTAACCGAAAATTGACTCAAAAAGAATACAAAGAAGTAGAAGAATATTTGTATTCATTAAATTTAGAAAATGGATATATTCAAGAACTACGGAGAACATGAAGAAGAATATGTACCAAAATTTAATTTTAGTGAGTAAGTGCTTGATTAAAAACTTATTTGCACACAATTTTATGAAAGATAAATAAAAACAGGTAGTGTAAAAAATTAGTAGGCAAAAAATGCTTACTAATTTTTTTGCACTAATTTTTAAAAAGAATATGTTGGAGATAAAACAGAAATATAGATATTTAGTTGATAATATCATTTGTTTACGATAAAATGTTGAAAAAGATAGAACAAAGGAGGAAATAGGATTGAAAAGTGGTAAAAGAAGAGGAATTACACTAATTTCATTAGTTGTTACCATAATTGTTCTTTTAATTTTAGCAGGAATAACTATTAGTTTAGTAATTGGCGATAAGGGGCTATTTAATAATGCAAAGAAAGCAACAGATAGTTATACGCAAGGTGATATGAATGATAAATTAGTATTAGAAATTGCAAATTTGCAAACGGAAAAATTAGGGGCAGCAACATTAGAAGATATAACACAGGAATGGATAGAAGAAAAAATACAAGATTACGACTGTAAAGTAAAGGATAATATGTCAAGTAATAAGCTAATAATAATGAAAAAGAATAAATTAGTAGGGATATTTGTTATTGATGAATATTTAAATATCACAAAAAATACTGAAAAAATAGTATGGTTTTATGATATTATTTCAAAGCAAGGCAACAATATAAAAATATTGATTTCCATGTTTGATGATAGAGGAATTACTAAGGTAGAGCTTCCAGGACAAGAATCTATTATTATGAATGCTCAAGAGGAGATTCAAGATTTAGAATGTACAATACAAAATGGTCAAGAATATATTATAAAGGTAACAATAGTAGGAGGAAAAGAAGAACAATTAAAGATACAAATAAATGAATATTATCAAATAGTTAAAAATATACCAAAAGAACTTACCATAAATAATATTAGTGAAAAAGTTTTAGGTGGTTCAAATTATGAAGCAACGATAAGGTCTACTAATACAAGCAAGTATTACTTGGATACTTTAAAAGTAACAATGGGAGGAATTGAAGTAAAAGCAAATGAGGTTACTGGAAATATTAAAATAGAGAATGTAATAGGGGATATAGAAATAACAGCTACAAGAGGTTTAGGAAATTGTCTTGTAAGAAATGGCGTATTATTAAATAAAAATTACTTATTGGGAAATGTCCGTGAGGGAGTCTCTATGATAGAAAAGAATGGATATGTGGAGTGCTCTTTGGAAGCAGTAAATAACAATTATCGGTCCTACATTGAGTTGGAATATTATTTCTAATGGGGCAAAATATAAAACATTAAAATGCAAATTAGCGACAGCTGATGACAATGCAGGGATATGCGCTGGTGGTAGATTTTTTATAGGGTCACAATTAGGACAAGGTTCACATAATGACTCATATGCTCATACTAATTATCGGTGCATATGTTATTGGAGGGAATGGATATGCATCCTTTTATGAACCTAAAGAGTTTAATGTTAATATTACAGGACAACCAGAAAACTTTTATGTAGGAATTCAAAGTTGGTGGGGGTATTATGCTAGAAAATATAGAATCTATAATTTAATTCTTGTTGAATAATAAATTAGAAGAGGAATTTTTGAATTCCTCTTCTAATTTATTACTATTTTTCCAATTTATAAAATACTTTTTTTCCTTTTTTTAAAATAGCATATCCTTTTTCAAAATCGGCATCAGATAATATATAAGTAATATCTTCCATTTTCATATCATTTAAAGTAATACCGCCCTTGTGAAATTAATGTTCTTGCTTGACCTTTTGATGGGGCAATACCTGCTAAAATAATAGCATCTATAAGAGAAAGAGTGCTATTTTCTAGTTTTATAGTAGGCATATTTTCTAAGGAACCAGAGCCTTCAAATAGAGCAAGGGAAGCTTCCTCTGCTTTTTTAGCTTCTAACTCTCCATGAATTAGTTTAGTAATTTCAAATGCTGCAATCTTTTTTGCTTCATTAATCTGTTCGCCAGGTAAGGAAGCAAGTCTTTTTACTTCCTCCATTGGTAAAAAAGTAAGCATTCGTAACACATCATAAACTTCAGTATCTCCAATATTTCGCCAATATTGATAAAATTCATAGGGAGAAGTTTTATTAGAATCTAGCCATAAAGCACCACTAACTGTTTTTCCCATTTTTTTACCTTCAGCATTTAAAAGAAGGGGACAAGTAACACAAAAGCTTCCGTTTTGGTGAATTTTACGAATTAAATCAACACCAGCAAGCATATTAGACCATTGGTCATCTCCGCCAATTTCTACTTTACAGCCATGTGTTTCAAATAAATGTAAAAAGTCATAACTTTGCATTAACATGTAATTTAATTCAAAAAAGGTAAGCCCCTTTTCCATACGTTGTTTAAAACATTCTGCATCTAACATACGATTAACATTAAAATAAATCCCATAAGTACGAATGAATTCCATATAATTTAAATCTAAAATCCAATCTCCATTATTTACAATAATAGCAGCATTGTCGCCTTCAAAAGAAATGAATTTACTAACCTGTTTTACGATGTTATCAACATTTTTTGAAATCTCTTCTTTTGTAAGCATTTTTCTCATATCGGTTTTTCCACTAGGATCACCAATAAAAGCAGTTCCACCACCAACTAATAAAATTGGTCTATGACCACATTTTTGAAAATAAGACATCATCATAAGTGGAATAAAGTGTCCAATATGAATACTATCAGCAGTAGGATCGATTCCTAAATAAACAGAGAATTTTTCATCTGTTGCTAATTTTTTGAATTCCTCTTCAAAAGTAATTTGCTTAATTAAATCACGTTCTTTTAATATGTTATAGATGGATTGTACCATATATAAAATCATTCCCTTCTTATATATACAATATAAAAAATAGATATAGAAGCTGCTTTTCATTAAGTTTTATAATAAAATTAAGGGTGGAGTCTTATTTCCACCCCTAATTTTAAACATAATTCTATAACTTTATAATTTTATATTTCCTATATTTAATTTACTAGATATTTCTGAAAATTCCTTATTTTCAAGATATCGATTTAAATTTTTTACAGAAATTCCAGTATCAACAGAAATTGAAACAATTGAATTTGCATAAATTTCCCCTTCAAAATAGTTTCTCAATTTTGAAAGTTCAAAAGTATCTTTTGGATTACAATTTTCACATACATTACTATCAGATAGAAAAAAGCATCCGGCAACGTTCACATTTTTTAAATTCCATAATTATCCTCCAATATTAAAATAAATTATCATTCGTTTCCTATGGACACATTCTAACATAAAACAACAAAAAAGAAAAGCAAAAAATGAAAAATCTTGACAAAATTTGAAAATATGGTAATATAGTAAAAAATAAAATTAGGAGGTAATGCGATGAAAGCATATGTTTGTAAAGTGTGTGGATATGTACATTTTGGAGAAGAGGCACCAGAAAAATGTCCACAATGTGGTGTGGGTAGCGAAATGTTTGAATTAAAAGAAGAAACAAAAGGAGCAAAAGAATATGCAGATGAGCACAAAATTGGTGTAGCAAAAGGATTAGATGAAGAAGTGATAAAAGGGTTAAAAGATAACTTTATGGGTGAATGTACAGAAGTTGGAATGTATCTTGCTATGAGTCGCCAAGCAGACAGAGAAGGATATCCTGAAATTGCTGAAGCATATAAAAGATATGCATGGGAAGAGGCAGAACATGCTGCTAAATTTGCAGAATTATTAGGAGAAATTGTATACCCAGATACAAAGAAAAACCTAATGTTAAGAGCAGAAGCAGAATGTGGAGCATGTATGGGTAAAAAAGAGCTTGCTACTCGTGCAAAAGAACTTGGATATGATGCAATTCATGATACTGTTCATGAAATGGCAAAAGACGAGGCTCGTCATGGAAGAGGATTTGATGGATTGTTAAAAAGATATTTTAACTAAACCAAAAGCCCCGATAGTGTTTGGTCACTATCGGGTTTTTTGGAGGAATAGACTATATAGACTCTTTTAAAGCTTCTAAATCGTCATATATATGCTGTTCCTCTTCTTTCAACTGCTCTTTATGCAGCAAGAAAGCATCAATATCTTTAATAAGTTCTGCACATAACTGAAGCCTTCTTCCTGCCTCAAAATGAGACAGAATAGGTGCCTGAGGAGTAGTTGAAAGAAGGGAAATGAATTCTAGCATTTCCTCGGATTTTGTGTAAGATAACGCTCTAAAAATAAAAGTGACGTCATCTTTCGAGACTACATCATATGGCAAACATGTGGTTTCTCCGATAGAGAAACCTTCTACATTTTCTCCACTTAATAAATTTGCCATCTGCTTCTTAAGCGTTATTCTATAGTTAGAAATCCGCTCCTGTAGTACTGATTTTTGTTTTTTCATAAAAAAACCTCCAAAATAAACAAACAATTTTTTTGTTACAATACTATTGTAACATATTTACATAAAATCGTCAAATTGTAGAAATTAGAATTTGCTATAGTAGAGATTGTAAAATGATATTTTAATTAAGAAAAAAGCGGATAGTACAATTTTTAATAAAATTACAAAGGTTTTACCAAAAGTGGTAGAAGTGATTTTAATCATCCCTCTTCGAAGCTTTTTCAATTGAAAAATAAAATGATTAAATTTTACTGCAATATGCAAAAAATATAGATTGTAGATAAGCTTTTGAATATATCATGTAATTAAAACCAGTTCTACTTGACTCATTATGTAAAATGAATTATAATGAAAGAAGTATAAAAGCAATAAAGCAAAGTAAATAAAGGAGACAATCATGAAAAAGAAAAATTTTTCAAATGTAGAGCAAGTGAGGAAAGAAATAATAAGACTGCATCAGGAGCAGCCAGATGTTATCGTTTTATTAAAGCAAAGCGATGCGGCTAAATTAGATGAAAAAGAACGGCAAACAGTAGTTGAATTTGAGAAAAAAGGAAAACGCAAACAAGTAAAGGCCATTTTCTACGATGGTAAATTGCAGTATTTTAAAAATGAAAATAGTAAAAAACGTTTTCTTTTTCTAATTGATGATTAAGCAAGAAATAAAAAGGCATACCATACAGTATTTTGTGTGGTATGCTTTTGTTAAAAGATATAGTTTTTATTAGAATAAAACACTAGTTGGAATATACATATCATCTGGTGGATTCACTAAATCATCTTGTGGTTTATTACAAGATTTTATTTCTTGAATTTCAATAACAGGAATATCCCCATGATAATCACCTTTTGTAATTTTTCCTGTAATTTCTACCCAAGTATTATCGGAAAACTTAGAAGCATCTTTATAATTGCATAAAAAACCAACAACTAAGGTTTGATTATCTGAGCTTACCTTCATATTCCTTGCTAAAACAAATTGTGTTTGGCTAAAATCATATACTCGGTACACATAGCCTGTAAAATGGATTTTTTGCCCAATATGCTCATCAAGGTGGTCATGAACCGATTTTAAAACGTTGGTATAATTATCAGATGTAATATTAGCAACATCAGGGGCTGAAATACAATTATCATTATAATTTTTATGAAATATTTTGTAAATACTAAAACCAGCAAGAGCAAGTACAATTAAAAATAAAATAACAAAAACGATTTTAAAAATAAATTTATGGTCAAACTTTACATTACAAATAAACATACAAAACCTCTTTTCTATATAAATTAAGTGAATTACTACAATGTATGCAAAAAAAACTTGTTTATGACAAAGAATACGATTCATTATAGAATAAAAAATAAGAAAAGTGTTGACAATAAGAAATAAGTTATATAGAATGACGGAAGAAACTACATATAAACATAAGATAAGAAAGGGCGGAGTTATGAATATGAAAAAGAATAAGAATAAGGGAATTACATTGATTGCATTGATTATTACCATAATTGTACTTTTAATATTAGCAGGAATTGTATTACGGATTTGTAATAGGAGAAGATGGAATGATAGGAAAAGCAATTACTGCTAGAAAAGAATATAAGCAGGCAGAAGTAAATGAACAAAAGGATTTAGAGGAATTGTATAGTTCTATTCAGATAGCGGGAGATTCTAAAGTAACATTAACAATGGAAGAACTAGATACCTATATTAACGAAAAAATGGAAGAAAAATTAAATGAAATTCAAAAACATGAACCAACAAGCATAAAGACAGATACATGGATTTGTAATGCAAATATGAATAAAAACGCATATGCAGAAACTACTAGTATGACAGGCTTAACAAGAAGGACAGATGAAAATAACAATATAGCAGAATATTTATTATATTCAGAGAAGGATGGATATACAGTACTAAAAAGTCGGATGGTATTTTATTTCTATGAAGTCAATGACAGCAAGTTCAGGACCTTCAGCCGATCTTTTAAATAAATTTTATATAAATGGAAAATGTGTGGCAGAGGCATATTCTTGGATTGCTACTAACGGATGTCAAGATACAGATAATAATGCATTTTCTATATTTTTAAAACAAGGGGATAAAATATACTTTAGTATGATAGCATATGTAAATGCAGCAGGAAGAGAAGGAAAAGCATATTGCTATCCAATGTTTTAATGATATAATAAAAGAAGAATTACTAAAATGAAGTGAACCCAAATTATTAGACAAAAAAGTTTAATAAGGAGGGTTTATTTTTATGAGTAAATATTGAAGTGAATTTAAATTTGCATTAAGAAACTATTAAAAAGAAGAAGTATTTTGGAATAAAAATGAATATTGTATAATTAAATGCACGTTGTAGACATAAAAATATAGACACATAATTAAAAATCAAATAAAATGTTAGTTGCGAGACTAAACATTGGAGGTTTTTAATTATGTGTCAAGAACAGTATACCACAAATAAAAGAAATTTTAAACAATTAACATACAAAGAAAGAATAAAAATCGAAACATTGTATAATGATTAACATTTAAACTATACAGAAATAGGCGATATATTAGGAAAACATAGAACGACAATAAGCAGAGATATAAAATTAGGATTAGTAGAATTAGAAACATCATATTTACCAGTATGGAAGTACTGTGCAGAAGTAGCACAAAGAAGAAATGAAGAAAATGAAACAGCAAAAGGAACAAATTTAAAAATAGGAAAAGATATGAAATTAGCAAAATTTATCGAAAAAGAAATTAAAGAAGAAAAAAGTTCACCAGAGGTAGTAGAATATAAAATAAAACAAGGTAAATATGTAACGACAATATGTTTTAAGACAATATATAACTACATTGATAAAGAAATAATAGAGGTAGAAAGAAAAGATTTGACATGTGGAAAATACAGCAAAAAGGAAAAGATAAAGAAAGAAGAATCTGAATTCTTAAAACCAAATAAAGAAGGAAAGACAATACATGACAGACCAGAAGGTTTGAGTCAAAGTAGAGTGTATGGAAATGCTTAGAATAATTTGAATTCATAAATAATTGTCCCTCAGTATAACTGGGGGGATATTTGAATATAATGACTTGATATTAGGCTTTGTTTCAATGTTTCATCTATTTTTTTATTATAGCATTTTTATATTGACAAAGTTCACATAAGATGATAAAATAATATACGTAACTTAGGCACATGGATTTATCTAGTTACTAGATTAATCCGCCCTTTTAGGTATATTTATTTGAAAGGGACTAGCCCCATCACATGAGTGATGGGAGAAAATTCATATTTTTAGGAGGTTGCTTATGGCAAGAGTACTTCAAGCACGGACCCCGCTGGAGAAAATAGTTGACTTCAGCAAAATTGGATTAATTCAACAGCTTCCGCAAGATAAGTATATGGCATTAAGCCAGCTTGCGGAGCAGGAAGAATTTGATTCCGCTGCGGCAGACTACAGCAATGGAAACACAGTTTGTGTTATTGTAGTTGATTGGCAGAATGACTTTATAGAAGGACCGATGGCTCATCTAGGAGTCGATGGATCCAAGGCGGATTCTGAGAGGGCGTTTAGATTCCTCCATAATTATATGGGCGGAATAACAACGATACTCTCAACTGTGGACACTCATAGCCCGCAGTCAATCTTCTTTCCAACCTGGTGGATGGACAAGGATTATCAGAATCCAGCTCCATTTACAACAATTTCCTCCAAGGAAATTGAAGATGGAATATGGATTCCGAGATTCAAGGATCCCAGCGACAAAAGCAGAAAAAAGCCAAAACAAAAGGCAATTGATTACTGCAAGGAATTGGAAAGCAAGAAACGCCCACTGCTTACAATCTGGCCGTATCACTGCGAACAGGGGAGCACAGGTGCTGCTCTGGAGACTCAGTATTTCCAGTTGCAATGGTATCACAGCTTAGCTCGTAGCACTTCGAACCTGAAAGCTATTAAAGGTCTGGATCCTTCGAGCGACATGTACGGCGCGCTGAAACCGGAATTTAGCGAAACAAATTTCCTGAATAAGCCCCTTATTGATGCTGTACTTCAGTACAGGTACATCTTTATGTTTGGGCAGGCGAGGAATTACTGTTTCGATACCACTCTTGTTCAGTTAGTCGATTACTTCATGAATAAGAGTGACCCAGAGGCTTACAATCCAGATGTAATCAACAGGATTTATGTCCTGGAAGATTGCACATCCCCGATTGGGACTATGACACCTGAAAACTTGGCAGTGGAGGCTTACTGTCGCGACTGCGGAGTGCATTTTGTGAAGTCTACTGATGACTTCTCGATGCTTTTCGCTGACTAATTTAAGGAGGACGTATTTATGAAGAGAATATCAGGGATTGTTGATGTCCCAGGGATGGGGCAAAACCTCACAGACACTGTACTGACCGATGTAAAGAATTACAGAGGGGACTATATGACTGACATCATCATTTTGGTGGATGCGTCATGGTCTATTGCAAATGAGTGGAAGGTGGACTATTCGCCGGAAATTAAGCGGGCGTTAGTGAACATCAAAAATGCCTTGCTTAATACCAAAGAGGCGGATTCCATTCGGGTATGCGTAATGCACTTTGGAGAGAGGGTACCTACACAGCTGGATTTTGTTCCTCTCGATAAGATGGACACCAGTTATACTGCTGATCAGGGGCAGACTCGGATTTATCAGAGTCTATGCGTAGCTAACAATCTTCTGCTCCAGCATGTTGATGCAATGGAA
>CATLGL010000033.1 GCA_949935895.1 uncultured Clostridia bacterium | reverse complement strand
TTGAAACTTATTAGAATTCTATGTTAATATAAAAATACAAAAAAGAATAGAAATTCCCTGCGTAGTACGACAAACAAGATATTTTAGAACCTACAAGTTTCGGAATTGGGAGCCCACCTCTAAATATGGCGTGTATGCTTGTATTTATATAAGAAACCCAGAAGTATTTAGGTAAGCACCCACCTGTGTGAGTACAGGTCCGTAAAATCTCTTGAGAATGACGGCTAAGGCGGGGGTTTTTTGTATTTTAAAGCATGGGTAAAAATTATATAGAAGAAATTAAAGAAATACTTATCAATTGATAAAGGTATGATGACAGAATAAGAGAGAATTGCAATAAAACTATTGAACATTTTCTAAAATTGTGATAATATGATATATAAATAAAAACAAAGAAAAAGCAAAGTAAGTTAAATTGGTTTTGGAAAAAGAGAATTTAGGTAATAGCTGAGAACCTAAATCCATAAAATTAACTGAAATTTCACTTTTTTCGTTTCTAATTTGAAATTGATAAGTAGAATTAGACGGTAGTTACGTTATAACAATAAATAAGGCTAATAAAAATTAGTAAAATTAGGTGGTACCACGAATCCGTTTCGTCCTATATTGTAGGATAGAAATGGATTTTTTGATAGAAAGGAGAATAGGTTATGAAAGAGCAAATTGAACAAATTAAACAAGTTGCAAAAGAGCAAATTACAAAAGCGGTAGATTTACAAACATTAAACGAAGTACGTGTAAAATACTTAGGGAAAAAAGGCGAACTAACGGCTGTATTAAGAGGAATGGGAGCATTATCGCCTGTAGAAAGACCAGTTATTGGAGAATTAGTAAATAAGGTAAGAGATGAACTTGAGGTACTAATTTCCCAGAAGGAGGAAGCATTAGAAGAAAAAAAATTACTTCAGACTTTAGAAAAAGAAAAAATTGATATTACTCTTCCTTCTTCTAAAATGAGAAGAGGAAGCAAACATCCAGTAAACCGCATTATAGAAGAATTAGAGGATTTATTTGTATCTATGGGATATGATGTTGTAGATGGTCCAGAATTAGAAACAGATGAATACTGTTTTGAACGATTAAATCTTCCTAAAGGACATCCAGCAAGAGATATGCAAGATACCTTCTATATTACAACAGAATACTTATTAAGAACACAAACATCATCAGTACAAGCAAGAACCATGATGGCCAATCAAGAAAAAACACCAATTCGAGTTATTTGCCCAGGAAAAACATACCGTAGAGATGATGATGCAACTCATTCTCATCAGTTTGGGCAAATTGAAGGACTTGTGATAGACGAAGGAATCAATCTTGCACATTTAAAAGGAACCTTAGAAGTATTTGTTCGACATATGTTAGGAAAAGATTCTAAATTACGTTTTAGACCAAGTTATTTCCCATTTACAGAGCCATCTTATGAAGTAGATGTAAGTTGTTTTAAATGTGGAGGAAAAGGATGTAACTTATGTAAGCAAACACGGTTGGATTGAAATTTTAGGTTCTCGGAATGGTACATCCAAATGTATTAAAAATAAATGGATATGACCCAGAAAAATATTCTGGATTTGCTTTTGGAACTGGACTTGATCGTTTAGCAATGTTTAAATATGGAATTACAGATATTCGTTTACTATATGCAAATGATGTAAGATTTTTAAATCAATTTGATAGAAAGGAGGATTAAAATATGAAATTAAGTACGAACTTTGTAAAAGACTATGTAGAAATTGAGGTCGAGGCAAAACAACTTGCAGAAGATATGACAGCTGTTGGGAACGAATATGATAGTGCCCAAAAACTAATTAATGCTACAAATTTAGTAATAGGGGAAGTAAAAGAATGTAAAATGGTAGAATCTTCTGACCATTTACATGTTTGTAAAGTAGATATTGGAGATGAAATACTAAATATTGTATGTGGAGCCCCAAATGTAAGAACAGGATTAAAAGTAATTGTTGCAAAAGCACGGTGCAGAATTACCAGGAGGTATAACCATCAAAAAAGGAAAAATAAGAGGAGAAGAATCTAATGGAATGCTTTGCTCTATGCAAGAACTAGGACTTGAAAATAAATTTTTAACAGAGGAGGACAAAAATGGAATTCATGAATTATCAAAAGAAGCAAAAATAGGAGAAGACCCAATTAAATATTTGGAGTTAGAGGATGAAGTTATTGAGTTTGAATTAACAGCAAACCGCGGGGATTTATTAAGTATATTAGGAATGGCATATGAGATAGGGGCAATCTATGACAAACCAGTTAAAACAGTTGACACAAGATATAATGAAACAAATGAAGACATTACAAATATGTTTAAGCTAAATATTACTACTAACAATTGTAGTATCTTTTTATCTAAAAAAGTAAAAAATGTTTGTATTAAAGAAAGTCCTAATTTTATTAAAAATAGGTTAATAGCATCTGGCATTCGACCAATTAACAATGTAGTTGATATTAGTAATTATGTAATGTTAGAAACAGGGCAACCACTCCATTTTTATGATGCAGATACTTTAAAGGGAATGCTAGAGGTAAGAATGGCAGAGGAAGGAGAAAATTTAACAACATTAGATGGCATAAAACGAGAATTATCTAGTGAAGATATTGTTATTTCAGATGGAGCAAAAGCAATTGGGCTTGCTGGAGTAATGGGAGGATTAGAAACTGAAGTTACAGATACTACCAAAGATATTATTATAGAAGCTGCTATTTTTGATGCTGTAAAAGTAAGATGTACCTCTAAAAAAATACTAAGAAGTGAAGCAAGCAATCGTTTTGAAAAAGGATTGGATCCTAATGGCACTTATCTTGCTATAAACCGTGCATGCCATATGCTTGAAAAATATGCAGATGCTGAAATTGTAGGTGGAATGGCAGTTTATGATACTACCAATAAACAAGATAAGAAAATAAAAATTACATTCCAAAAAATTACAGATATTTTAGGATTAGATATACCTAAAAATAGTATATTAGATGCATTTAGAAGATTAGGTTTTTCCTATGAAGTAAAAGAAGAGACAATAACAGTATTAGTTCCAACAAGAAGAATTGATATATCCATACCAGAGGATTTAATAGAAGAGGTAGGACGTATTTATGGAGTTGATAATATTGAAGGAGAATTGCCTGTTATGCCATTAAAAACAGGAACTTATGACAAAACCATTAGACAAATTCGAAATAAAATGATAGATTTAGGCTTAAATGAAACTCTATCCTATGTATTAGTAAATGATAAAGAAGCAAAACAATTTATAAAAGAAGAAGAAATAGAAACACTAAAACTATTAGATCCATTAACAGAAGAAAGAAATACTCTAAGAGCAAGTATTTTACCATCTCTATATAAAATTTATGAATATAATGTGGCAAGAAATGTAAAAGAAGTAGCAATATTTGAAATAGGAAAAAGCTTTTATAAAAAACAGGAGCAATATGAAGAAGAAAGAAAGCTTGGAGGATTACTTTCAGGAGAATATTATAAAGGGATTGAAGCAAATAGAACAGTGGATTTTTATATTACAAAAGGAATTGTAGAGGAGTTATTAGACTATTTAGGATATGGAGGAAGATATAGTTTTGTGATTTCTGATAATCTACCAAAAGAATTTCATCCAGGTCAAACAGCACAAATTAACCTAAATGGAGAAATAATTGGAATAATAGGAAAAGTACATCCTAAAAAAGCAAATGAAGATGTATTTGTATTTGAAATTAACCTTGATAAACTATTAGAAAAAAAGACTGGAAAAATGAAATATAAAGAAATATCAAAATATCCAAGTGTGAAAAAAGATTTAAGTATAGTGGTAGAAAAAGAAATGACCAATGACACCATAAAAAGACAAATCAAAAAATCAGCAGGTTCTTTATTAAATAATATAAAAGTATTTGATGTGTATACAGGTACTAATATTGAAGAGGGTAAAAAAAGTATATCTTATTCACTAGAATTTAGTGCAAGTGATAGAACCCTAACAGATGAAGAAACAAACAAAATCTTAGAAAAAATTATTATAGATTTAGAAAAAACACTAGGTGCAAAACTTAGAAAATAAATGTGCTATAGTCTATAAAACAGTAAGAATTTAACGAAAAAGCAGGAAATACAATAAAAAGTATGGCCTGTTTTTTTATCCTATAAGCGCTAATATACAGTAATTCTTATTGAAATAAGAAAAAACTATATTCAAAAAAAATAAGATATGATAAAATCAGGAGGGAGGAATAAAAAATGAAAATAGAAATCAGTAACAAAAATGAGAATTATCAATATATTAGTAAAGAATTATACAAATATAATAATGAAAATGGTAATACCCCATATTTTAAAAATAGAAGTGAAGAATTAAAAGAAAAAGAAGTATTTGGATGTTATGCCTTTGAAGAACAAAAAGTTATAGGTGGAATGATTGTGTATGAAAGTTTGCAATGGTTACAAATACAAAAAACATTTATTGATTCTCAATACAGAAGAAAAAATATAGGAGCTAGTATTTTTAAAAAGCTAGAAGAATATGCAAAACAGAAAAATTTAGTAGGAATAAAAGTAGAAACATTAGATTTTCAAGCAAAAGGATTTTATGAAAAAATGGGATGTCAATTATTATATGAATTAAAAGACTGCCCAAGGGGTAATATAGAATATGGGTTTATAAAATATATTGAAGGTTAGAGGGTGCAAGTATGAATGAAAGACCAATTGGTATATTTGACTCTGGTGTTGGAGGAATGACTGTAGTAGCAGAAATAAAAAAATATCTTCCATATGAAGATTTGATTTATTTAGGAGATACTAAAAATTTTCCATATGGAGACAAATCAAAAGAAACAATTATAAAATTAGCGACAAAATGTGCAGGATTTTTAATTAGTCAAGATGTAAAAGCAATCGTAATTGCATGTGGAACAGCTACTAGCCAAGCATTAGATGAATTGAAAAGGATATATCGTTTACCAATTGAAGGAATTGTTAATCCAACAGTGCAAGAAATAGCAAAAAATGCAATATCAAAAAAACTTAAAATTGGGGTAATTGCAACAGAAGGAACCATCAAAAGTAACAAATGGGAAAAAGAATTGAAACAAACAGTAAAAAATGTAGAAATCATAAGTAAAGCTTGTCCATTACTTGCACCGATGGCAGAACAAGGCTGGACAAATAACAATGTAGCTAAAGAGGCTATTAAAGAATATATGAAACCATTTATCAATAAAAAAATTGATAAAATAATTCTCGGTTGTACACATTACCCATTATTTAAAGAGTTAATAAAACAAGAAATAGGAAATGAAGTAGAGATTATTAATACAGGAGAAAAGATAGCAAACTATTTACAAAGCTTTTTACAAAATCAGAAAATGGAAAACAATAAGGAACATATGGGAGAGTGTAGGTATTATCTAACAGATATGCAATGTAATTTTATCCAAGTAGCAGGAAAACTTCTACAAGATAAAACTTTAGAAAACAAAATTCAAAAAGTGAATATTGAGTAATGTTTTATAAAGGTTTACGAATACTACTCTATCATATAAGATAAAGTAAAACAAAAAGCTATAATAATAACCATTTGAAAAATCAATCTGACATATGATTTTTTTTAAAACTTCTTAGTATATTGCAAAATAATGATTGCACTATAATACAGATTAAAATCTGTCATATAAATAAATTATCTCTAATATAAATTAGTACAATAAATTTATAAGGAGAGGTTTTAAAATGAAAAAAATAGTATGCTTTATAATAATGTTTTTTATGGTTTTTTGTAGCATAAATCCCGTATTTGCACAAGACGAATATCGTTTTGATTTGCAATATACTGGGAGTATTGTAAAAAATATAGAAAAAGATGCTGTTGTTTTATTAACAGGAGTAGGAGGGACTTTATATACAAATGTACAAATTAAAGTAGATATTAAAGGTCCTGCAACGCCAAAATTATTAGCAACAGATGCAACAGGTGTAGAGCATGATATTGCACAACTGGGGTCTTGGGGACCACAAGGAGGTTTTGCTGTACAAGGAGATTTTGAAAATAAGACGCCAATTAAAGCAACATTTATAGAGGAGGGATCTTATACAATAACATTAAGCTTAATAGACCTTACAAACAATAATTCAGTTATTACAAGTAAGGTCATCAATTTAGAAGTATACGAAGATGCAGCACCACAAAACAATATAGTAGAAAATAATGTGATACAAGAATTACCGAAAACAGGAACAAGTATATGGGAATATGTTACCTATGTTGCAGTATTAGCCATCATTTTTTGGATGGTAGGAATGTATTTAACTAATAAAAAGATTGCTTAAAATTAAAGGAATCAATCAATAAACACACAAGTTTTGTAAATAAGTATAAAATAACTTTTTAATTCATAAAATGAATGTATGCGAGGTTATTTATGAAAGCAAGATTTGTGTGTTTTAAATTATCATTTAAAATTAGTGTGTTAATACTAGTAGTAATAATGGAAATAGGTTTTATTCTATATCAAATAAAAGAATTACGAGAAGTACGGAAATTTTAAACAAATACAAGAAAATGTTAATCAAATGAAATTACAAAACAACACCAAGGAGAAGATATTAAAAGAGAATAGGGTAAGTGATAATGAAAAACAAAATATCATAACAAAGCCAAGTATAAAAGAAGAATATCAGACCATGCCAAAAGAACAAAAAGGGTATCGGTATTGTTCGGAAAAATAACAATTCCAAAATTAAAATTAGATACATACATATTAGGAGAAACAACAACAAAATCTCTAAAAGTATCTGTCACAAAACTATATGGACCAAGTATTAACCAAATAGGAAATTTTTGCATTGCAGGGCATAATTATCGTAATAACAAAATGTTTGGAGGAATTAAAAAACTAGAAAAAGGTGATATCATTATTATAACAGATACTTATGGAGACAGTATTACCTATGAGGTTTACGAAAATTATCAAACAGCCCCCAAAGATGTAACGTGCCTTAGCCAAGATACAGGAGGAGAAAGAGAAATAACACTAATTACTTGTACAGCAGGAGCAATAAAAAGGGTCATTGTAAAAGCAGTAGAGGTTTATGATTAAAAAAGGATGTCATTTCAGACATCCTTTATCTTTATTGTTATTTAGTAATACTATTTTAAATCTTTAGAACAATTCATGCTCATCATCAATAGAAGTTTCTTTGTTTTTTTCTTCCTTATAACGTACTCCATTATATTTTTTATACAGTGCGTCAAGAGTAGAAATTAGTGTTGCTTTCTCTTTTTCAGAGGTACTATTATGTAATCTCTCCTCTAATTCTCTAATTTGCATTAAAATCGTTTGAGAATTTTCAACAGTTGGAGTTGCAACTCTTTGCAAATTTTCCAGTCTTTTTTTAGAAGAGGTTTGATAACAAGATTTTCCAGAAGTAATATCTACTCCAGTTATCAATCTTTTTCTATAATCCTTACTGCCATCCACAGAAGATAAACGTGTCATTTCTTTTAAATCATTCCATAAACCCATTTGAAAGTCTCCTTTTCTAACAATTTATACAATATTATAGCATTATTTTTACAATATAGCAATCACATTTACATAAATAACAAAGAAATCGTTAATGCTCAGACTATAAAAACAAAAAAAGTCTGCAAAGGTCTACAAGAGACCTCCTTTAACAAAAGAGATGACAATGCGAAACACTGACGGAGGGTTCTTAAAATAAAATTATTGGAATACAATAAAATAGAGGGTATAAAAAAAGTTTGACAAGATATGACAAAATAATTGTATAAATAAATTTGGTTTGATATAATCAAGCTAAAGTAATTTGTATTCTAATACATATAATGATTTGTAAGTGGCAAAGCCACAAACACAATTATTTATAGAAAGGAGAAATGGAAATGGAACAAAGTGAGAAGAGATGTTGTGAAAACTGTGGAAAAGATGAAGAACTAGAAAAAATATTATGGGTATACAAACAAGACAAAGATAACTTAATTCAAATATTAAACGATGTACAAGAACATTATGGCTATATTCCGAAACATGCACAAAAAGCCATATCAGAGTATTTAAGTATTCCAATGGCAGAGGTTTATGGAGTCATTACCTTTTACTCGAGATTTACCTTAAAACCAAAAGGAAAATACCATATAGCTGTATGCTTAGGAACTGCATGCTATGTAAAAGGTTCTAGCAAAATTATGGATCGATTAGAAGAAAGATTAGGAATAAAAACAGGAGAAACAACACCAGATGGGAAATTTTCAATAGAAGCAACAAGATGTGTAGGAGCATGTGGTCTTGCACCAGTATTTACAGTAAATGGAGAAGTATATGGAAAAGCAACAGTTCAAAAATTAGATAAAGTCTTAGATGAATTACAATAAAAGTAAGGAAGGTGAAAAGAAAATGAAAACCTTAGAAGAAATTGCTAAAATAAGAAGTAAAAAAAGACAAGAATTAGACTTACGAGTAAATAAAGGTTTTAATGGGCGTGAAAAACACATATTAGTATGCCAAGGAACAGGATGTACTTCCTCAAAATCACCAGAAATATTAGAAACCTTTAAAACATTAGTAAAAGAAAACAATATTGAAAATGTAAGAGTAATCAAAACGGGTTGTTTTGGGCTTTGTGCCAAAGGACCAATTGTTATTATAAGACCAGAAGATACCTTTTATGCTATGGTAAAACCAGAAGATTGTAAAGAGATTATTGAAAAACATATTTTAAATGGAGAAATAGTTACCCGTCTTCTTTGTAAAGACATAGATGGGAGTAAAGTAAACAATCTAGATGAACTAACATTTTACAAAAAACAAAAAAGAATTGCACTAAAAAATTGTGGTGTAATTAACCCAGAAGATATTGATGAATATATAGCATTTGATGGGTACCTAGCATTAGAAAAAGTACTAACCAGTATGAACCAAGAAGAAGTAATTGATATTATAAAAGCTTCACGGACTTCGTGGACGTGGAGGAGCAGGTTTTCCAACAGGAAAAAAATGGGAGTTAACTAAACAGGCCGAAGATTCACAAAAATATGTTGTTTGTAATGCCGACGAAGGAGACCCAGGAGCTTTTATGGATCGAAGCATATTAGAAGGAGATCCACATACAGTAATAGAAGCAATGGCAATTGCAGGTTTTGCAATTGGAGCGAATAAGGGATTTATATATGTAAGAGCAGAATATCCAATTGCAGTAAAACGTTTTGATATTGCTTTAAATCAAGCAAGAGAATATGGTATATTAGGAAACAATATCTTTGGAACTAATTTTTCATTTGATATTGAAATACGACTAGGAGCAGGGGCATTTGTATGTGGAGAAGAAACAGCACTTCTAGAATCGATAGAAGGAAGACGTGGACAACCAAGAGTAAAACCACCATATCCTGCCGTAAAAGGACTATGGCAAAAACCAACCCTAATTAACAATGTAGAAACCTATGCTAATATTGCACAAATTATTTTAAATGGAGCACAATGGTATTCAAGTGTTGGAACCCAAAATTCAAAAGGTACAAAAGTATTTGCCCTAGGAGGAAATGTAAATAACGTGGGTCTTGTTGAAGTACCAATGGGAACCACACTTCGTGAAATTATTTATGATATTGGAGGTGGAATTCCAAACAACAGAGAATTTAAGGCAGCACAAACAGGAGGACCATCAGGAGGGTGTATTCCAAAAGAGCATTTAGATACTCCGATTGATTATGAATCCTTAAAAGAAATTGGTTCTATGATGGGTTCACGGAGGGCTAATTGTTATGGATGATACCAAATGTATGGTAAGTCTTGCTAAATTTTATTTAGAATTTACTGTAGACGAATCTTGTGGAAAATGTACACCTTGTCGAATAGGAACCAAAAGAATGCTAGAAATACTAGAAAAAATATGTAATGGAGAAGGAACTGAACTTGACCTTTATAAACTAGAAAAACTAGCCAATAACATAAAAAACGCAAGTATTTGTGGGTTAGGACAAAGTGCTCCAAATCCTGTACTAAGTACAATGAAATACTTTAAAGAAGAGTACAAAGAGCATGTCATTAAGAAAGAATGTAAGGCATTAGAATGTAGGAAAATGGCAAAAATAGCCATCAATCCTGAAAAATGTAAAGGCTGTGGACTATGCCAAAAAAACTGTCCAGTAAATGCAATTGAAGGAGAAAAAAGAGACATAAGAGTAATTAACCAAGATATCTGTATTAAATGTGGAACATGTCTTACTAGTTGCCCATTTAAGGCAATAGGGAATTAGAAAGGAGGGACTTTATGAAGGAAGAATTTGTAAACATAACAATTGATGGAATTGAAATTAAAGTAAAAAAAGGTATGACCATATTAGAAGCAGCAAGGCAAGCTGATATTGACATTCCAACATTATGCTTTTTAAAAGATATTAACGAAGTTGGAGATTGTAGAATGTGTATTGTAGAAGTAGAAGGAAGACGTGGATTTGCTACTTCTTGTATACAAACTGTAGAAGAAGGAATGGTAATAAAAACGCATACACCAGCTGTATTAGAAGCAAGACATGTTATTCTAGATTTGATTGTATCAAACCATGCTAAAGAATGTTTAACTTGTACAAGATCACGGAAACTGTGAATTACAAGACCTTTGTACCAAATTTAATATTCAAAATATTGAATTTGAGGGGGAAAGAACCAAACATGAAATCGATAATCTATCTCCTTCAATAGTAAGAGATTTTAATAAATGTATATTATGTAGAAGATGTATTGCAGCTTGTAAAAATGTGCAAAAAGTTGGAGCGATAGATTGTATCAATAGAGGTTTTAAATCCTGTATTTCAACTGTAGGAGATAATAGCTTAAATGATGTAAACTGTACTTTTTGCGGACAATGTATTGAAGCTTGTCCGACAGGTGCTCTTCATGAAAAAGAAAGTATTGATGATGTTTGGGTAAAATTAAAAGATAAGGATGCTTATGTAGTAGTACAAACAGCACCAGCGGTAAGAGTAGCTTTAGGAGAAGAATTCGGAATGGAAATAGGGCAAAATGTAACAGGAAAAATGGTAACAGCCTTAAAACGTTTAGGGTTTGATAAAGTATTTGATACCAATACAGGAGCGGATTTTACCATTATGGAAGAAGCAAATGAGTTTATCCAAAGAGTTCAAACAGGTGGAGTTTTACCTATGATTACATCTTGTAGTCCAGGATGGGTAAAATATATTGAAATGAATTATCCTGAATTATTACCACATTTATCAACCTGTAAATCGCCACATCAAATGTTTGGAGCTCTTATTAAAACTTATTATGCCCAAAAACAAGGAATTGACCCTAGCAAAATTTATGTAGTATCTGTTATGCCATGTATTGCTAAAAAGTTTGAAAGGCAAAGAAATGAAATGCAAAATAATGGAATGTATGATGTAGATGCAGTACTAACAACAAGAGAACTTGGTAGAATGATAAAACAGGCCAATATAGAATTTACTAAGTTAGAAGATTCAGGCTTTGATGCACCAATGGGAGAAGCAACAGGAGCCGCAGCTATTTTTGGAACGACAGGAGGAGTTATGGAAGCGGCTCTAAGAACAGCTGGGGATACACTAACGGGAAAAGATTTAGCAAAAATTGACTTTGAACAAGTACGCCGGAGGAGAAGGAATAAAAAAAGCAACTGTTAATATAGATGGCAATGATATCAAAGTAATAGCAGCAAGTGGATTAAAAAATGCCCAAGAGATTTTAGAACAAATCAAAAACAAAACAGCAGATTATCAATTTGTAGAAATTATGGCATGTCCAGGAGGCTGTGTTATGGGAGGTGGGCAACCAATAAAAAGCTCTAAAATTCAAAGCACAGTTGATGTAAGGAAAAAAAGAGCAGATGCTTTGTATTCCATTGATGAAAAAGCCATCATCCGTAAATCACATCAAAATCCAGTTGTTCAAAAAGTTTATGAAGAATTTTTAGAAAAACCAGGAAGTCACATAGCACATGAATTACTACATACAGAGTATAAAAAAAGGGAGAAATATCATATATAAGAAAGGCATTTTACTTAGATAGTCTTTGAAATATGTGCAAAATATATGCCATTTGTTGTATACATAAAAATGGGGAGCGATTGTATATCGCTCCTTACTCATAAATACCAATTCCACGCATGTAATTGATATAAGCATTATCAATATTATTCCAAGTTTTTATTTCATGTTCTAATACAGGGCAATCAATAGGGGAATTGCAAAATTGCTCATAATGATGAATAATGTTTTCTTTAAAATTTTTAGGATAAGTTCTACTTAAAATACGAGCAATATCATCATATTTATTCCCAAATCCAGCAAACCCAAAATCAATAATACCAGAGACATGATTATTTTCATCTAACAAAATATTACTAGAATTCAAATCGCCATGAACTAAACAATTATTATCTTTTTTAGTTGCAATATCATAACGCCAAAATACTTTATCTTTAGCATCAACATGGACATTTAACAATTCATCTAAAAAATTAACTAAATTTAAACCAATACTATTTGTTTTAAAAATACTATTTTTATCAAATTTTAAACTGTGTAATTGAAACATAAATTTAGCAATATCATTGGAGACAATCTCAATTTCTTCTGGTGTTAAATCATTTATTTTATCAGCAAGCACTGTTCCTTCAATTTTAGGATGCATACTAAAAGGGCGATTATTATCATATAGTAAATGAAGTTGTACAGTGTTAAAATCCGTTTTTCCGTATATGAATTTAGAAAATTCATAATCTTTTAC
>CATLGL010000032.1 GCA_949935895.1 uncultured Clostridia bacterium | reverse complement strand
TGTCCATTTTTCGTTTTCTTTTTTTGTTTCCTTCTTTTCCAAACAATCTTACCAATATAGGTAGGATTAGAAAGAATATCTTTAACAGAAGAAATAGTCCACTCATTAGAAATTCTAGGTTTTAAATTCATAATATTTAATTGCTTTGTAACTGAACTTATGGTGTTACTTTCAAAAGTATATAATCGAAAGATTTCTTTTACAATAGATGCTTCCTCTTGATTAATAGATAAGGTATAACCTTTTGAATCTTTTAACTTTACTCTGTCATATCCAAAAGGAGCAATATTCCCTACAAATTTCCCTTCTGAAGCAGAAACCTCTCTCCCTCTTTGCAAACGTCTATTAATTGTCTTATATTCTCTTCTAGACATAAATAAGCCAAATTCAAAATATTCCTCATCAAATTCATTATCTGGGTCATAAGTTTTAACAGGTGTGATAATTTTTGTATGAGAATATTTAAAAGCTTTTGAGACTCTTCCCTGATCAGCAGTATCACCACGAGCAAGTCTTTCTACTTCAACAACCAAAACACCAGTCCACTTTTCATTTTCAACATCTTTAAGAAGTTTTTGCATTTCTTTTCTTTCACTAATAGTTTCACCACTTACAACTTCACGATAAATCTTTGAAATATGCAAATTTCGTTTTTCTGCTAAAGTAGTTAAAATCTTCTCATGCCTTGCTAAAGTTTCGCCTTCTCCATATTTTTCAGATTCTATATCTTCTCTTGATTTTCTTAAATATATTGCATATGTGCCATCTTGCACATTTCCTCCTTTCCTTGTAATTAAGACAGCCGTTGGGAACAAAGTGACCTTACGGATGTCTTATGCAAAATGCTTTAGCATTTTGTATCCTTGAAAATGCGTAAATATTTTGCATTGCCTTTAACTATGATATAACTTATATCTGTAATTGTAACAAATTACAACAAAGAAGGATTTATTTTTCTTATTAAATTAATAATAACATTATCTATATATTCTTTTTGAGTAGTTGTATTTTCTACAATGTAATCATCATAAAATTTTACTTTAGTGTTTTCAATAGTATATTCTTCTAATAACATATCAATCGCCTCTTTAAAATTTATGAAAAAACCATAAAAAACAGAATTAAAATTTTCTAAATAAGCAAAGCTTATAAGAAAATTTAAAATTCTGAATAACTATATTGTATGGAGCTTTCCTTCGCTATCGCTCGAAAATTCCTACAATATAAAAAAATACCCAAGACAAACTTGTCTTGAGCAAATTTATATTTTTCCTATGCTAACATTATATGATGGGCAATTTATAAAATCAATTCCCTTTTATTTCCCTTTTTTCTAAAACTAAAACTGATATTTGATAAGATTTTGATAATATGATATAAAATATTAAGCACAAAGATTAATAGTCTTAGCAATTAAAAATGAAGGGAGAATAAAACAATGTTAGCAAATAAATTGAACTATGGAGATACAATAGGAGTTGTAGGAGTAGCAAATAGCTTAGAATTAGGAAATAGATATGAGGATTTTAAAAGAGCGGAAGAATTACTAAAAAGTAAAGGATTTAAAATAAAAATTGCTGAAAATGTATTAGAAGATTATTATGGATCTGCTGGAACTAGAGAACAAAAAGCAGAAGAATTTATGAGCATGTTTAAAGATGACGAAGTTAAAGCAATAGTTTGTTTAAATGGTGGAGAAACTTGTAATACATTTATTGAATTACTTGATTATGAAGAAATAAAAAAACATCCTAAAATATTAGTAGGATATAGCGATATAACTGTTTTATTACATGCTATATATAAAAAGACAGGGGTGGTAACATTTAGTGGACCTAATTTTGTATGTTTTGGAACAGAGTATGGAGAAGAACAGTATAGGATTTTTGAACAGGCTTTTATAAATAAAAATTTAGATAAATTTAATTTTGGTAATAAAGTAAGCATAAGAAATGGAAAAGCAGAAGGAAAAATTATAGGAACTAATTTAGGTAGTATGATGTATCTCGTAGGAACAGAATATCTAGCAGAAATGCAAGAAAATATATTATTTATAGAAAGTTATAGAACTTCACCAAATGAGTGCCAAAGAAGATTTGCACATTTAAAACAATTTGGCGTATTTGATAAAGTAAAAGGCATAGTAGTTGGCTATAATTATGATTTACAAAAAAATGGTAATATATATCCACAAATGGAAGATATATTAAAAGAATATACAAAAGAATATAATTTTCCAATAGTAAAATGTAATGATTTTGGACATAAAATAGCAAATAGCATAATTCCTATAGGAGTAAGTGCAAGAATAGATAATAATGAAGTTAAAATAGTAGGAGAATTTTTAGATTGAAAAATTATATCTAATATAATAAATCCCATACATAAATTCTAATGTGCTTATAAAATCAACTCAAGGTTAAAATGAATGTGCTATTGCACAACCTTGACTTAATTTTATAAGCACATTATTTTTCAGTTAATAGGATTTAAGGATAAGAATATTTAATTAAATAGACATAAGTACTATCAAAGTTGAACCTACCTCATTAGAAATGAGGGCAGGAAAGCGAGTGTTCACACATCGCCTACATACATTGAAGGACAAGCCTTCAAGAGTTAATAAAAGAACAAAAGTTTTAAGTAGATTTGATGTAAAAATTCACTGGGTGAACTAAAAAATTTAATATTAGTTCACTTGGTGTATTAAAATTTTATAGATTATTTGAAATTGTGTGCTATTATTTTTTATAAAATAATTATAATGCAATTGACAAAAGAACGAATGTTTGATAATATGTAACAAATAAGAAACGAGGTCGATATTATATGGATAATAAATTAATCGGAAATGAAAATAATATTGTATTTTATACTGATGATGAAGATAATATTAAAGTTGAAGTTATGTTACAAGATGAAAATGTTTGGCTCGATATAGAATCTTTAGCTAGATTATTTAAAATAGACAGAACTGGAATTACAAGACATATAAATAATATTTATAAAGATAAAGAATTAGAAGAAAATAGCACATGTGCAAAAATTGCACATATGGGTAACAATGGGAAACAACAGTATTTTACAAGTTATTATAATTTAGATATGATAATTTCCATTGGATTTAGAGCAAATTCAAAACCAGCTATAAAATTTAGAACATGGGCAAATAAATTAATAAAAGAATATATGATAAAAGGATTTACATTAGATGATGATAGATTTTTAAAGGGTGGCAAAGTAAATGCACAATATTTTGATGAGTTATTAGAAAGAATAAAAACTATTCGTACAAGTGAAAGAATGGCTTATCAAAAAATAACAGATTTATTTATAGCAACAGCAGTTGACTATAATCCGAATTCAGAAGAAGCATATACATTTTTCAAAATCGTTCAAAACAAGTTGCATTATGCTATTTCTGGACATACAGCAGCAGAATTAATTTATGAAAGAGCAAATGCAGAGAAAGAACACATGGGACTTACAAATTGGAAAAATAGTCCAGATGGTTTAATATATAAATATGATGTAACAATAGCTAAAAATTATTTAAATGAAGAAGAATTGAAAAAATTAAATGATTTAACCAATTTCTTTATAGTATTTGCTGAAGATGAAGCTAAAGAAAGACATATCATGACAATGCAAAATTGGATTGATGCAACAGACGATTTATTAAAATTTAGAAGAAAGAAAGTATTAGATAATGCAGGTTCTATATCTCATAAAGAAGCAATAGAAAAAGCAGAAAATGAATATGAAAAATTTAAAGTAAAACAAGATGCTCAATATATTTCTAGTATGGATGAAATGTATCAAAGATATTTAGATGAAAATAATAATAAATAAAATTAATAAGTTCACTTAGTGTACTAGGTTCAGTTCACCAAGTGAACTTTTTCTATTTTACAGTCAATAGCACTAAGTTTTTTTAAGTGACAACATCATGGAACCGAAGAATTAGCACATCTTGAAATGGTAGGTACAATTGTACATCAATTAACTGAAGGAGTATGCCCAGAAGAACTTGAAAAAGCAGGTTTAGGTGCCTACTATACTGACCATGGTGTTGATATCTATCCTTCTTCTGCTGCTGGCGTTCCTTTTACTGCTTCTTATATTGCATGTAAAGGTGACCCAATTGCTAACTTACAAGAAGATTTAGCAGCAGAGCAAAAGGCTCGTGCAACGTATGAAAAGTTAATCAATTTATGTAAAGATGACCCAGATGTTGTAGAACCTCTTCGTTTCTTACGTGAAAGAGAAGTTGTTCACTTCCAAAGATTTGGAGAGGCTTTACGTGGTGTACAAGACAAACTTGCTGAAAAGAAATTTTATATGAATACTTGTAAAGAAGATAAAAATTTGATGGAATGTACTAAAGATTTTAATATGGTAAATAATTACAATCCTTGTGATAGTATGTGTAATTGTAATAATCGATAATTTTTAACTATTATAAAGGAGAAGTTCTAAAAATGAACTTCTCCTCTTTTTTGTTATAAAAAAGAGAGGCTAAAGAACAGCCTCTCAATAGAAAAATGATTTATCTATCTAAATGGAGTGAATAATATTATGCCGCTATAGTAGTTACTTCGCCTTCGGCATTTGTTTCGTCTTCAGTATTGGTTGTATCTTCAATGCCCGTTTCACCTTCAGCTTCTGTACTGGTTGTATCTTCTGTTTCATTTCCGTCTTCAGTATCTGTTCCATCCTCAGTACCAGTTGTACCTTCCGTTTCACTTCCGCCTTCGGTATCTGTTCCATCCTCAGTACCAGTTGTACCTTCGGTTTCATTTCCGCCTTCGGTATCTGTTCCATCCTCAGTACCAGTTGTACCTTCGGTTTCATTTCCGCCTTCAGTATCTGTTCCATCTTCGGTACCAGTTGTACCCTCGGTTTCATTTCCGCCTTCGGTATCTGTTTCATCCTCAGTACCAGTTGTACCTTCGGTTTCATTTCCGCCTTCGGTATCTGTTCCATCTTCGATACCAGTTGTACCTTCAGTTTCACCTCCAGCTTCTGTAACTGTTCCCTCTTTAGCATCAATATCTTCCACATCCAAATTGTCAAATTCAGATATAGTAGTAGTTGCCTCTGAAATACCACAATGTTTTCTAACACAAACTCCATTTTCAAATTTGTGGTTATAAATTAGTTTATATTTTGCACCACAGATTTTACATTTGAAGTTGTACCAATAACACGGTTCATCTAGTGAAGGATTAGGATTATTTTCTTTTCCAGGAGATATAATTTCATTTTTATACTCCCATGTACTTATTAAAATCATCAAATCCATATCTTCTTTTAGATTTGCTCCATGGACATGCGATACTACATCTTTCGCATGTCCACATACCTCACAAATAACAGAAGTATTTCCATCATACACATATACATGATCTGCCTCTTCTCTTTCTTCAGTACAGATGCAGTAACGCATATGTGTTTTTTCATCTCGATACTCCCAATCTTCAAATTGGTGTACTGTATGAAGGACTTGGTTACACCTGTCTCCACATAATTCGCACTCATAATACTCATAAATTAGCGAATCTGTTTCTTTGATACAAGTAAGCTTACCAGTTGGAACACATGCTCCTTCTTGTTCATTTACATATTGGCATATACTACATGTATGTACTACTATATGAATGTCTTTTGTTTCTGACCACTCATAGTCTGTTACATATACACATGCCTCACTTTTGCTTCTAGTAGCTACTTTTTGACAAACAGAGCAAGTATAGCTTGCTTCCATATTGTGTGTTCCATCATTGTTTGATGATTGATACACATAACTTAATTCGCTATTTGGTGTGCATTCTTCCTCCGTTCTTATAGTATATTGGCATGTTTTACATTGTTTAACTTCTGTATGAGTTTCACTTGTTCCTACTTTCTCATACTCTGTCACATATACACATGCCTCACTCTTCGTTATGGTAACTATCTTTTGGCAAACAGAGCAAGTATAGCTTGCTTCCATATTGTGTGTTCCATCATTGTTTGATGATTGATACACATATGTTAATTCGCCAACCGGTTCTTCATGCTGATGAGAACGAGTTTCGAGATGCATACATTCTTTGCATGCTCTCTCTTCTGTATCGTTTTCAGCAACATATTTCCAGTCGCCATAGCTATGTTCCTGTGTCGTAAATACATCTTGTGTAGCGATATAACACACATCACAGGAAAACATTTCTTGTATAATATGGTTATCCTGGTCTTCCTTAATTTCAGTACCAATATAACAAAAATGATGTGGCTGAATTTCTATTAAGCCACAACGATAGCATTTTCGCATATCTTCCTTTTCGTTTTGGTATTCCCATAGTCCCCATATGTGGTTCTTTTCTATTTCATCCACTCCTTCCGAATCGGAAGAATCTGATGAATCGGTTTCTGTTTCTGTGCTCTCTTCGCTACTTTCAGAAACTACATTGATTACTTTAGTAGCCTCTGGCTTTTCTGGAACTTGGACTTCCGGCTGAAAAACAGCTATGTTATCCGGTTTTTCTTTCACATTGAACATCCCAAAACTTTTTTCGATTTCTGTTTCAGGCTGTTCCTCCTGCTCCTCCTGCTCCTCTCGCATCATGCCTTCGGTTCCAATTTCCGTGTCCCATACTATTTTTACCCGTTTTTCAATTTCAGGTTTTATCTTGGGTTCTGTTTCTTCATTAGACCGAAGTTGTGCTTCAACCTTTGAAGCCTCATTAGATGGACTCTTTATGTTTCCAAGCATGATACCTCCTATAATAAGAGTAGATGCAGAAATACTTATTAGTCCACCGCCTAATGCCTTCCATAATTTCATCTTATTTTCCTCCTACTTTACTTTTTGTACTAAATTGTCAATGTGCTACATAAATCATTTTTCTATTTGTTGTAACTATACTATCAGTTACATTTATGTGTTAAAGGTGCACTCCACACCTGTTATACTATTATACAATATTTTCTGTAAACAATCAATCCATTTTTGATGAAGATTTACTAATAATAGCTCATTATATTAGTCATTCTCTTTTCATGATTAACATTATTTTGCATTTTTATGTTAATTATGGTATAATACAAATAAGATGCTACGTATAAACGTTTATGCTTGTACTATGAGCATATAAAAGAAAAGGAGAGAACAACATGAAAAAAATTTTTTTTGCAACAGTAATCGTAACATTTATCTTAGGTGGCTGCGGCAAGCAATCCACAACAGATGTTTCCACAACATCCGATTATCTTGTTATTTTAGATAAGTTAGATCGGATACAAGAAGAGTTAGACACTAACTCTTCCTCAGTTGAAGAGGTTCGTCAGCTTGTTGAAGAATTTTCGATTCCACAGACAACACCTTCTGAGCAAACTCCTGTTGCAGAAACATTACCTGTTGCAGAGACATCACCTGTTGGAGAATTTCAGATTATGGGAGTACATAATAGCACTTTGTTTGAATTTTCATTCGAAACCGAAGAAAATCGGCAAAAGTGCCTTAATGCACCAAATGACCTGAAGTATCCTTCAGGAAGCGTTCCTATGCGAAATGTAACTTTCATAATGTCCGCAAATGTGGAAGTTACTGCCATTTGGTATCTGGATGACGAGTTCAACCAGATAGAAGGGTTTGTTCCCCAAAAAGTAGGCAATTTCTACTACTTTAATTTCAATCTAAGAAATGGTAGGGATGTCTATTTGTTGAACTTCGTAACTTCGGTAGGAAATCGGTATTCAGGCATCCAATATTAAGAAAATGCAGAACTGCCAGTGGCTTTGTTGCCTCTGGTAGTTTTGCTATTGATTCACTTCATTTAGTACCCTAGCTAAATACTTCATACTAACTAAGCATTGTTCCATGGTATTTCCTGTTGCTCCTACTTCTATAATTGTAGCTGCTTTTGTTAAATGTTGATTGTATCTTGAATTACGTACAATAATTGGTCTAAATAACCCTGGATATAATTCATCTGCTTTTTGTTGTACTTTTACTGCAAATTTTAAATTCTGTTGCCAATTTAAATGTTGTAATCCTCCGTCCATCTGTTCCAATAACAAACATCATTTGTGCTGCTGTTTCATCTCCTATTTTTACACAAGGTGCATAATCTGGTTTACTTCCTACTGCATCTCTATGTAAATCAATTACCATTTGTGTTTCTGTATGAGAAGAAAGTATCTTTTTTACTGTTTCAAGTGACCTACCATATGAACCACTATATTCAGGATAATCATGGTATGTTTTATCATGTATTACATTAAATCCATAACTTGTAAGTTGAGCTTCAAGTTCACTTCCTACTCTTGCTACATTATAATTAAAATCTGTTGTTCGATAACTTCCACTCATTGTATAGTTAAAATTTTCTGTTGGTGTATAGCTTTCACAAGTATGTGTGTGAAAAATAATAACATCTTTTTTATTTTCTAGAGAAATATTTGGTGTTAGAATTTCTTCTGTTATCTCTCTACTCGATTCATTTTTTATTTTTACACTTCCATACACACTATTATATTTAGGAGTTATATTATGTTCTTCAATTTGAGTAGTTTCTACCTCCATATTTGCCTGTTCAATTGAACTTTCTGTGGTAATTGGTTCCTCCTCTTTTTCATCTTCTATAATGCTATTCATCATACTAAGTTCTACACCTAACATTTTTCTTAAAGAAGAACTTCTTGAAGTTACTTTTCTGGTATTTTCTTCTAATTTTTGAATTTCACCGTTTCTGTTAACATCTGGTAATGTCTTTTCTACACAAGAAAGAAAACTAAAATTTTTAATTGTAGTAGAAATTTTACTTTGAGTTTCTGTATTTTGTGTTTTTGTTGTGGCTTTTGCCAAAAATACCAAACATATTAAAATAAAGGCTATTCCTATATATTTTATAAGAGTCCTTATATTGATTACTGTTACATTGACCATTTTTTTCTCCTTGGTTATTATTTATACTTTTATTTATATTCGAACTTTGTACAAATTATACCAATCCTCTGTTACATTTTTGAACTCTCCTATTGTTTCTACATAACAATCTATTGTGTACTTTCATATAGTATTTTTGTTACCTTTTCTTTTTGTTAAACGCTCTTAAATCATGCTAATAGGCTTGTAACATATATTCATATTTCATATCTTCTATTGCAGAAAAACTTTCTATTTTTTATTGACTTGTTTTTTCTATATATCCATATCGCTTTCCATTTGCTTTAAGAAATATACTACTAACAATAAGTGCTAATACTTCAGCAAAAACAACCGCAACCCATATTCCATCTACTCCAAATACTTTAGGAAGTAAAAATATCATTATAATCTGAAATAATAGTGTTCTTAAAAATGATATACTTGCTGAAATTACTCCATTATTTAATGCTGTAAAAAAGGAAGACGCAAATATATTAATACCACTAATTAAGTAAGACAATGAAAATAATCGTATTGCTCTTGTTGTCATATTTAATAATTCTATATCATAACTTACAAAAATAGATGCCAATAGTTTAGATAATATTTCTGCACAAACCGTCATTACCATAGAAGTAATTATTATGAGTTTTAAACTTTTTTTCAATAGGCTCTTTAATTCTTGCGTATTTTGTGCTCCATAGTGATACCCAATAATTGGTGCTGTTCCAATTGAATAGCCTAAATATGTTCCTGAAAATATAAAGCCAACATACATAATAATTCCATAAGCTACTACTCCATTTGAGCCAATATATTTCATCAGTTGAAAATTATATAATATATTCACTAATGACATTGATAAATTTGTTAACATTTCTGATGAGCCATTTATACAAGATTGTAAAATTGCTTTTATTTCAAATTTTGCCTTTGTTAATCTTAATAATCCATCCTTTGGCATACTAAAATAAATAATCGGAATGATACTTCCCACAAGTTGGCTAATTCCTGTTGCTAATGCTGCTCCTATTATTCCCATATGAAATACCTTTATCAATAAAAAGTCTAATACCATGTTAATTACACCTGAAACAACCGAAATGATTAATCCAAATGATGGTTTCTCTGCTACAATTAAAAAACTTTGGAAACAGTTTTGTAATGAAAATGGAATTAAAAATATCATTAATGTAACTCCATATGTCACACAATCTTCTAACATTCCCCCTGTTGCTCCTAATAATTCAGATATTGGTCTTACCAGAAATACTCCTAAAATTGTAAAAATTCCTCCTACTATTAGTAGTAAATACACTAACATAGAAAAATATTCATTTGCTCTTTTTAAATTTCCTTCTCCTATTGTTTTTGAAACAAGTGCACTTCCCCCTGTTCCAATCATAAATCCTATAGTGCCTAAAATCATTAGTCCTGGTATAATTAAATTGATAGCTGCAAACGCATCTGACCCAACATAGTTTGAAACAAATATTCCATCTACTATTCCATAAATCGAAGTAAATATCATCATAATAATGGTTGGCATTGTAAATTTTATTAATTTTTTATACGTAAAATGTTCTGATAATTGTATGTTCATTTTTCCTCCTAATACTACTTATAAAATAAAAAACCGAGCTCACTTATTTTTAAATAACCGAGCTCTATCTATGTTATAGGAATACTATCAAAAATCCCTATAAGAACATTTATTTTGTTTTACCTTCAATATTATGAATTATAGTCTGGATTTAAAATAAAGTCAACACTTTATTTATATTTTTCGTAAATACTTGTTATTAGATACTAGTTTTCTAAAAGTTGTTGTTTCTACTCTTCCTTAATTACATTTTTACAGCCAAAATAGGTTGCCAAAAAGTATACTCCATATATTATTCCCATTACTACAATTGTTGCCATAACAGATGATAATAAATCTTCTTTTTTAGCAAGACCTTCCATTATATTTAATGCAAATTGTACTCCGAAAATAGAATGGATAATAGCTAGTAGAAGTGGCATTCCAAAAAATATTCCAATTTGTCTAAATAGTGATTGATGAAGCATTTTTTCATCACAACCTATTTTTCTTAATATGCTGTAACGTTGCTTATTATCTGAACTTTCTGTTAATTGTTTTAATGCTAATATTGCTGAACTTGCAATTAAGAATATAATTCCTAAATATATGGCAATAAATGTCACTATTGTAGCAATTCCTAAGCTTGCTTCAATTAAACTGATTTTTGTGAAGCCATCTATTTCTAGCCCTTTTTTATTAAGATTTTGCACAAAACCAGATTTACTACTTGATAATAATTCTTCTAGTTTTTCTCTTTCTTCCTCTAATGTAACATTGTAATTTGCAACCAATAGCTGTTGTTGTTTATCTTCATTTGTTAAATTGCAACTATCTGGAACAATAATAATTCCTGTATTGGTATGACTTGTTGACATGAATACAAAGCCTTCTTTACATTCTTTATATTTTGATTTATATTCCTTACCTGCTATTGTTAATTTATTTTCTCCATCTTCTAATGCTTTGTTACGTATATTGGTCATACTATCAAAATCACAAATCATAATGTATTCATCTTCTTTTAAGTCATATTGCGATATTCCATAAAGCTTAGCAATTTTATTGTAATCTGATACTTTTATCATTGCTTCATTTGTATTATAGTTAAGCATAGAATATAATGATTTTACTTCTACTAATTTTTTCTCATCTGAAAAGAATTTTTCTAATGTTAATTCATCTATTGTATAAATTGGTATTTCTATTATATCCTTCAATTTAGTCATATCAAATCCGTTGTTTTTTAGTGTTTCTTCTATTGTAATTCTAGAATCTTCTTGCTGTTCTTTTGTATAATGAATTATTTTTCCATATCGATTTGTACTAGTTTCTGGTAAATTGGCGGTTTTATATAAGTTCAAATCAACTGGTGTCATTTCAATTAGTTCCTTCTGCATAGTATTTCTTAATGCTAAACTAGATGATAATATGGTCATAGTCATAAATAACATTAAACAAATAACGCTCATACTCATTACCATTGTGTTAATCTTATTATTGATTTGCCTTAACACAAACATATTGGTACCTTTTAAATATAAATTCTTACATTTTTTTACAACTTGTAATATAAAACCAGACAAAGACCAGAATATTCCTATTGTGCTAATAATTCCCATAATGATTGGTGGTAATAATTTATCTGCTGTTGATAAACTTTTAATATCTCCTGTCACTTTCCAATAAGCATACCCTAAAATTGTACATGATGTAATAAAAACAAAAACAGAAATAAAAGGATTTTTTATTTTTACTGTTTCATTTTTCTTTGTTGCATTTAATAAGTTGATTAGTTTATATCTTGAAACAGTTACTGTGTTAAAAAACATTACAAATATATACATTACTGCAAAATACAAACATGTTTTGATACAAGCTTCTTTAGAAAATACAAATTGAAATTCGCTCATATCTGCTTCAAACATTTTTGCTACCAAAATGGACATAAATTGTGAAGCAAATATTCCTATTACAAGTCCAATCACTAAAGAAATAATTCCTACAAATATGGTTTCTAACAAAATTATTTTAGAAATTTGTCTTCTTCCCATTCCTAGTGTCATATAAATGCCAAATTCTTTTTTTCTGCGGTTAATTAAAAAATTATTTGCATATACAATCAATAAACCTAAAATAACTGCTACAAATATTGATACCATTCCAAGCATTGAAATCATTAGTTTAATAATTTCTCGTTGTGAACCGTGATACTTGTAACATTGCCTGTTGACTATCTAAAGAATTGAACATATAAAAAATAGCAACACCTAATACCAATGTTAGAAAATAAATGGCATAATCTTTGATACTTTTTTTCATATTTTGATAAGATAACTTAAATAACATCGTTTAAGTCACCTCCAAGAAGTGTTTGTACTTCTATAATTTTTTCAAAAAATTGCTTTCTTGTATCATTTCCTTTCACAAGTTCATTAAATATTTTACCATCCTTAATAAATAGAATACGATTCGCATAAGATGCTGTAAATGCATCATGTGTTACCATTAAAATAGTAGCTTCTAGTGTTTTATTTAAGAAATCAAAATTTTCTAATAATTGTCTTGCTGATTTAGAATCTAACGCACCAGTAGGTTCATCTGCTAAAATTAGTTTTGGATTTGTAATAATCGCTCTTGCTGACGCAATTCTTTGTTTTTGCCCTCCTGATACTTGATATGGATATTTTTTTAATATTTCTTTAATTCCTAATTTTTCAGCCATTTCATTCACTTTTTTATCAATTTCTTTTGGTATCATTTTTCCGAATAGTTAATGCAAGCGCAATATTTTCATATGCTGTCAATGTATCTAGTAAATTAAAGTCTTGAAAAATAAATCCTAATTCTTCTCTTCTAAATTTATTAAGCTTATTTCCCTTTAATTTTGTGATATCCTCCCCATTAATGATAATGTGTCCGTGCAGTTACTTTATCAATGGTTGAAATGGTATTTAAGAGAGTGGTTTTTCCGAGAACCACTAGCCCCCATTATACCAATAAACTCACCTTTTTCTACAGTAAAGCTAATATTGTCAATGGCTTTTGTTAAATTTGATTTGTTTCCATAGTATTTCTCTATGTTTTTTACTTCTAATATTTTTTCCTTCATAAATGTGCCCTCCTAGTTTTTAGTA
>CATLGL010000031.1 GCA_949935895.1 uncultured Clostridia bacterium | reverse complement strand
TTGCATATGCTTCTTCTGGAACCCAATACATTCCGAAATATTCTCCATTTGTTGCATCATTAAAGTTTTTCAAAACATCTTCTTCAACAAATACAACATTTTTTCCTTTAAATTTAGAAATTTCGGCTCCATCAACAGGATTATATGTTTCATTATAAACTGGTCTATTATTGTCATCTGCTAATGTTTTTATATTAGATTCATAAGTATTTGCAGTCATAACAAATTCTGGATTCAAACCTCTCATTGCTAAAGGAATTTTAGCAAATAATTTTTCTTGCCATTTTTTCCAATCAGCAATCTCTGCAGCAGTAAATTCAATTATGTTTGCAGCTAATATTCTTGAATCACTTGTCTTTTTAGCCTCAGTCAAGATTCCAACACATTGATTATCAACATCTACTCCATTCATAATTTCTTTGTCCATTGCTTGAACATAAGCCTTAACTATTACTTCAGCGAATTTTTCTTCAAATACAGGAACACTTAATACTGTTTGTAATAAAGTTCTTGCAAGTTTAATCTCACCAATTTTATATGAGAACTCTACTGAACCTTTAACCCCTTCAGCTTTTTGTCTATCACTTGTTGTAGTTTCAGTAATACGTTTGAATGTAGCACCAAAACTTCCAATTGGATATTTTACTCCACCTTGTAAATTAGTTTTTAATACTCTTGAATAAAGTTGTCCATATACTTTTTCAACATCTGTAATGATCTTTTGAATAACAGTAGTTGGAATTAATACTCCTAAATCACTAGATGTTCCTGTTGCATCTGCTCTTGCCTCAAATTGTAGAACATCTCTATTAATTTCTCCTCTTTGAATATAGTTCATAAATGCTGTTCTATATTCCATTGTTGCTCTTGGATCATCGTTATTTTCTTCTTGTCCTCTACTATTCATTCTTGCTTGTCCTACTACATTTAATGTTGCATTTGGATCAAATCCATTTGCACTTCTTCCTTCGTTTGCTCCATTGTTATTACTTCTATTGTTTTCTTCACCTTCTCCGTCATCACCATCATTGTTGTTGTCATCATTTTCTTCAAGTGCTGCAAGTTGTTCTTCAGCTTCAGTAATTTCATCACGTAATGTTAATAGTGTTTCTCCTAAGCTTCTTACCTCTTCAACATCTTGTGAATTTTTCATTCTTTCCTCTAGTCTTTCTTTTTCTTTTCTTTTTCTTTCAATTAATTTTTGTAAAAATTTTTTCATTTTTAAAATCCTCCTAATAAATATTTAATTTTAAGCTTTTCTAGCTCTAATTTTTCTGAAGTAGTATCCACCTCTTCACTTCTAGCAGTTTCCACCGCTAGGCGTGCAGTCTCCACCGCACTTTTATCTCTAGCAGTTATTGAAGTATCTTTGTATGCAGGAAATGTTACCGCACTTACTTCAACAACTGTTGAAATCGCTTTTACATGTCTTGTTGGATAATCACTATCAAGGTCTTCCCATTCCTCATCCTCTATTCCAAATAGGAATGACATTCCAGTTATATCTCCACGTTCAATCGCACTATATAAATTTCTAGCTTCTGAATTGTTTTCTGTATCTAATTGTACTTCTATTTCCATTCCATCATTATCTACACTTAATTTCATTGTTGAATTTTTTGTGTTTTTTCTTGATCTTGCAAGTGGTATTTTAGATTGATCATGATTAACTAAAAATCTAACATCTTCTAAATCTGCCTTTTTTAATGCTCCTCTTTCAATTATTTCTGCAAACATTCCAGCAATATCCGTTTTACTATCATAGACAATAGGTCTCCCTACAATTATGTTTCCTCTTTTTTCATCCTTTTCTGCTCTAATTTCAAAGTCATAATTCCTTCTAATTAACTCATTCTTCATTTTCTTTACCTCCATCATTATTATTATTTTGGTTTTCATTTTGCTTTACTTTATTATTTTCAGCATTCGATTTATTACTTGACATTGCAATCTGCCCTGCAAGTTCTTTAAGTGGTCTCATTCCAAAAGCTGTACGAAGTTCATTTTTATAACAACTTGCACTATCAACTAATACATCAAATAATTCTATTTTTTGACTTGTATCCATAAAAATTAATTCATGTGGATATAGCAAAATTTTATTTCCAAATCCCTTTTCTCTTTCAGTAAATAATGTCATTGAGAAAGATTCTCCAGTTCTTTTTATTATTGGTTCTAAACTCTTTTGATAGAAAGCTTCATACTGTGCCTTTGTATAATCACCTGTTAGGATTGGAAGAGAAACGCCAAAATTTCTTAAGATTTTTTCATCAATAAATTTTAGGGTTGTAGCATCCACTAATTGAACTTTATTTTGCAAAGGTATATATTCTCCTTTGATATCCAAGGGCAAAAAACCACTTTCATTATTAGCTAGTTTTGTTTCAATTTTTTGGATGTTTTTTTCCATTTTTCCATCATCCATTAAGGTATTATATTTAATAACTCCATTAATAGAAAAAGAACTTTTTAATGCTTTTGCTACTCCTTGCAATAAAGTATTATTTAATTCTAATGTTTTTAGCAAAGCTTTATTATCAGGTTGTCCAAATTCATTTCCACCCATAAATTCGTTAATCGAATAGCGATATCTAATATGTATTACATCTGAATATCTTAATGTTGTCTCATATCCATTTACAAATTTAAATTTAACAAGTAAATTCTTATTTGGATCTTGCAAAAAAGTAACATCAATTGGTTGTATTGGATAAAGCCCTGTATATTTTTTATTCCCTTTTTCATCTCTATGATATGTTGGAATAATAAAAGCATTATAATTTAAAAATAGCTGCCAATATACTTTTTCAAAAAAATCAGTTTGTGTCATACGTTCATTGGGCTGTTCTAGCAATTTTTGTATATCACTCTTTTCAACTGGAACTAAATCACTTCCATCTTTTATAATATGAAATGGATTTACTTTAGTTAACTCTGTTACTAAACAAGATATAGCTTGCTGTACTACATCACTAGCATATATATCTTGACCAAATTGTGAAAAAATAGGAGTATAGCCATTTAATGCATTAGCATATCTTGTATCTTCTTTATTTTTTCTAAACTTATTTATAAAATCAATTAGCCTCATCTTCTTTTTCCACCTCATTTCTTTTTATCTCTAAAATATCAGTATTTCTATTATTCATATAAAATAAGTACATAGCTTCTTCTTTATTTTTTGCTTTTATATTTTCAACATAAATATCAGATCCTTTTTGATATTTAATTTTAAATTCTTCCATTAATTCAGCCTCCAGTTTATTTTATAAGTTTGTGAAAGTCATTACGATAACGTCTGTACATTTCATATAAAATGATTAATGTTACAGCTCCATCAATCCTTTTGCTTGCTTGTTTTTTTACTTTAACACACATAGCATTGCCATAGTTGTCCATTTCCATTGCTGCATTTCCTAAACACCATCTATCCATTAAGTTTTTATTATAATTAATTAATTTATCTTTTAATTCTGCTTCTACTAATTTCATTGCATTTGATAAAACTTTACCTTGCAAAATCATCTCTGTTTCAAAAGAAAATTCATCCATTCTATCAGTAAATGTTTTTGAAAATCTCTGATCATATCCTGCCTTATAAGTTTTTATATTATAATCTTTGTATAATGAATAAAACCAATCTGCTATTTGGGATATGTCAATTTCATTTCCTTCATGAATTGTAAGTATTCCATCTCTTGCCCATTGTTCATATTTTGCACCAGCTTCCTTATCATTGCTATCTTGTAATTTGCTTTCAGGTATCCAATAATGAGAATATACATATTTAGTTTTATCATTTGGCCTCATTAATAATATTTTTGCATTTGATAGGTCAGTAGTTGCAGATAAGTCAACTGCACCCAAACAAAAAGAACCTCTAAAATCTTCTAAATTAAATGGTTCTATTTCATAACAATAATCCTCATTCATTAGCCATGCTTGAGCATTATTTTGTTTTATATTAAAATCTTTGCATAGAGTATGCATTCTTTTTGATTTAGATTTTTTAGATTTTTCAATTTCTCCTCTTAAAAACTTCCATTTTTTTACTACTCCTAATCCGTGGATTTGATTTATACCAGCTTTGTTCATCTTGCCAAATTTCTTCCTCACTATCCTGTGTATATAACCAAGGTAGATAGTGGATATCCTCTGTTTCATCGAATAGGACCTCACGTGCATATTTTAATTCATTATCTAAATACCCATCGTTTATAAAGCCCTCTGTTGTTAAGTTTATGAAGAATGGCTCATTTTTTGTTGACATTGACTTATTTCCAGCTTCTGCAATTTCATCATCTGGTGCATCATGGCTTTCATCCATGTACATTTTATCTATATTTCTACCATCTTTATTTTGAGTTTTACCTGACATTTTAAATATTGTTATATTCTTTTTCGTATTGCAGATTTCTGACATATTTTTATGTGTAACTTTAGAATGAGGATCTATTCTTTTCCTCATATTGTTTATTTCGTTCCAAAGTAGACTGGCTTGTTTATCATCATTAGATGCACAAACTATATCCATTCCACCTTCTCCAATTCTTAAATCTGTATGAGCATCTGCTGCCATTAATGTTGTTTTTCCATTTTTTCTTGCAATTAATAAAAGTACATTTTGAAATCGCCTTACCCATCGTTTTAATTCATTATCAAATATCTTAAAAGAATATATTACTTCTATAAAAGCCTTCTCCCATAATAGCAATTGCATAGGCATATTATAAAAAGGCTTTTTACTTTGTAAGCATAAATTTTCCATAAAGTCGATTCTCAAATAAGCTTCCTCTGTGTCATATTTATATTTTGGATCTTTTAGGTCCTTAATTAGCTTTTTCAATTCTGTTTTTAATTCTATTCCTGCTATTATATTCCCACTTTTAATCTCTTCATAGTATTGTTCTAAGTAATAATTACTCATATTGTTTTTTTCTTTCTTCTAGCCATTTTGTAACTGCATCTTCTTCAACTTCGTGTCCATTAATCATTGAGTATAACATCCTTATTGCATTCATATAACTCTGTGAATGTTCTTTGTATAATTTAGCTGCAGTTGTTGCTCTTTGTTTTGTTGGATCTTTAGGATGAATTTGAATAAACGGAAACTTTTTTAATTCTTCCATTCGTTCTTCCAAAAAAGATATATTGTCTAAAAGTGGATTAATCAGTTTTTTCTTGTTTTCATCTATATCTTTGAAGATATTGTCTAATTCTTCTCTTCTAGTCACTATAAACTCCCTTCTTCCCATATATATTTCTATTTTTTCAAAAAAAATGAAATTTTTGCCTCGTGTGAAAAAGAGGTACCCCTTACAGTCCCCAAGCACTCCTTTTGACTTCTTGGAGGCGGGGCGGGTTATGGTTGATAAGTTTCAAACCATTCTTCTATATATTTGTTCCAATTTTCATTTTTTGATCTACTTAAGCAGACTTCCTTGTCACAATCGACTAGTATGAGCTCAGCTCCTAGCTTGTCTGATAGTCTTTGTCTTTCCATCTTCATTGGATAAGTTCCTACTACAAAAGCATTCTGCCAGTTACCTAGTCGCATCTTAATTTGTTCTATTAAATTATTTCTAATTTCAAAAACATTTTGTTGTAGCTTATTTGGTTTATTGTACTTATCGCAGAAGCTAATACATTCCCAAATCTTATCTATATCTACGATTAAATCATCACTTGTTGCTATATTATTAACCCATGTTGACTTGCCGACTACAAGGAGATCCATATACTATATATACTTTCTTAGGTAGTTCATATCCGAATCTATTATGTACTTTGTTATGGCATTTGAAGTGAATCAACATTATGTTGTCAGGGTTAAGGCTTATGTTGTAATCATTAACATTAGCATTTGTTAATGGTATCTTATGATGTCCTATACAATCATAAGCTTTTACTATTTCTTCTCCGCAATATTCACAGATTAATTTACCTTCATCATTTACTCTTGCTAATTTCAAATCCTGTAACAGATTTTGCCACTCTTTAGATTTGTATAATTCATGAGCGTTTTCAAACATAATAATCTATTCCTTTACCATAATTCATTATCAATTTGTTTTTCTTTAAGTTCTAATGTCTTTTTACTAAATCCAAGCTTTATCATATTCTCTCTACTCTTTCTTTTTGCTTCCTGAACTCTAGTAAGTCCATCTTCTATTCTTTGTATTGTGTCTATTGTGGGTTCCGCTTCTGTTATTGTTTCTGTGTCTCCTCCACTATTCTTCTTTTTGATATGACCTATTGTCATATCTTTTTCTGTCCTTTCTAATTTTCTGATTCTTTCCATCATTCTGTTTTCTCTTATTGTGAGTATTTTATATTCGTGTATATATTCTTGCATTTGTAATTCATCATTATCATTTATTTTATAATTCTTATATAATGCCCATTCATCTTCTGTTAGCATATTTTTATATATTTTTTCATATTCTCCAGTAACTACTGCGTTGTTATTATTACTAGTTGCACCTTTTCCACCTTTATTGTTTTTCGCATTTTGGTTTCCTTTATACAGTTCACTTTTGTTTCTAGTTAGTTTATACTGATTTATAATCTTTTTTAAATCAGACAAAGTAATATTATGTTTTTTGAAAATGTCTTTATATGTCATTCCATTTAGATAATCTGTTTTTATATTTTCTATCTTCTTCTGGGTCAATGCAACTCACCCACCTCCATTACTTTTTCTCTAACTCTGCCTTTTGCCCTGTTAAAGTTTCCCAGCGTTTTACAATAACATCACAATATCTAGGATCTAATTCCATTGCATAGCATATTCTATTGCTTTGTTCTGCAGCAATTAAACTTGATCCGCTTCCTCCAAACAAATCTACTATTAAGTTGTTTTCTTTACTTGAATTTTTAATTAAATAACATAGCAAATCAATAGGTTTCATTGTTGGATGTTCTGCGTTTCTTGTTGGTTTATCAAATTCTAATACTGTGTTTTGTGATCTACTATCAATAAAGTAATGAGCTTTTCCTTCTTTCCATCCATAAAGAATTGGCTCATGCTTCCACTGATAATCTTGTCTCCCCATAACAAATGTATTTTTTACCCATACCAAGCATTGTGCTAACTTAAATCCTGCATTTTTGAAAGCATTTCTAAAATTCAGACCTTCTGTATCTGCATGAAATACATAAATAGGACATCCTGCTTTTGCTACTAAATGCATATTCTTGAAAGCATCTATTAAAAGATTATAGAACTCTGTTTCGTTCATATTGTCATTTTCTATCTTCCCTGCAGTTCCTTCATAATCAACATTATATGGTGGATCTGTAAGAAGCATATCCGCTTCTTGATTATTCATAAGACGCATAACATCTTCTTCTTGCGCACTATTTCCACATAATAATCTATGCTTACCTAATAACCATACATCTCCTACTTTTGTTGTTGGCTCTTCTATTTCATCTAGTGCCTCTTCTAAATCGAAATCATCTTCATTGGATCCTATTATATCTTTTAAGATGTCATCTATTTCATCATTGCTAAATCCTGTAACATTTATATCAATATCTGTTTCTTTTAATTCAGCAAGGATTGCTTCCAATTTATCGTTATCCCATTCTCCACTAATTTTATTTAATGCTAGATTTAATGCTTTTTCTTTATTTTTATCTAAATCAACTACAATGCATTGAATTTCTTCATATCCTAGTTCTTTAAGCACCTTTATTCTTTGATGACCACCTATAACAGTCATATCTGCATTAATAATTACTGGAGCTACATATCCAAATTCAATCAAACTCTTTTTTATTTTTTGATATTCCTCATCTTCTGGTTTTAGGTCTTTTCTTGGATTGTACTCTGCTGGTTTTAGTTTTTCTACGCTTATTTTTTGAATATTCATTACTATACTCCTTAAAACAACTCATTTCATATCTACAATTTTTACATTCTCTTAACATACATCTACTTAAATTCATAGGCATATTCCTTTTATTTTGGTTGCGGTCAGAGGATTCGAACCTCGTCTTTGGGCTATGACCCCAATGTGCTGCCGTTGCACCATCACCGCATATAAAAAAGCCACCTAAAAATAATAAGGTGGCTGATTGAAAAAGAAATGAAGAAATAAAATGAAAATATTTAGTATTTTTGCAATTATAATTATAACATAGTGTTTTTTGAAAAAATACAGAAAAAATATATAAATTTTCTATAATTTTTCTATAATTTTTTATTTTTGTTATATTCTCGTTGCATTTTTGCTACAGAATTTTTTATTGCTTTCGTTATTGCATCATAAGTTTTATTTTTATTTACAGCAATTTCTTCTATACTCATTTTTTGATAGTATCTCATTTCTATAACATCTTGATTATATTTTTTTAAGATCTTCACAAGATTTTCTACCACTTTTATTTTTAGTTCTAAACCTTTAATATATCTTCTCTTATCTGATATTTTATCTTGTCTTTCTATTACTTGTTTTTCTATACTAGATTCAACATAACCTTTAGCTTTAGGCATACCATCTAAATTAGCACTTTTTATATCAACAATTTCATTTTCTAGTTCCTGTATCTCTGATTCTGTTATACTGATTCTAGCCTTATATGTATTGTAATTTTCTAATACTTCTTGAACATTCATCTTTTGCTTCCCTCCTATATTTTATAAATAAAGAAAATCAATGCTACACTAATAGTTATTTCAATCATGTTAATTACGCTTTTTGAAATACTATCTTTTTGTTGTATTCCTACTTGCTCATTCATTTCTTTTACTATTTTTGATAATGACAATATTCCTAAAAAGAATATATATATTATTTTTAATGCTAAAAGCATGATATACACCTTCTTTCCGCTTCTTATTTTTCTATCGTGTTCGTTTCTGATTTTTCTATGTAAAAATAATTTTCAAGTGTTTTTTTCCTTACAAATTATTATTTCTATCGTTTTTTATTGTTTATTGTTTTGTTTTTGATAACTCATCACTATATTGTAATACCTATAAAATGTATATGGTTCCTTATTATTTTTGATAATTCTGTTTATCTCATTTCTTTGTATTCCTTGGCTTTGTAGTAATTTAATAAACTTTTTCTTCGTTATTTTTTTATTACTTAAATTCTTAACCACACTTTCAGCTATTCCTACTAATGTAGTTGCAAATGATCGTGCTGCTTCTGCTAATGTACCAAAAGCATCTGATAGACTGTTAATAACAGGTTCTAGTGTTCTTTTTACATCATTTATCGTTTCTTTTATTACCTCTTCTACTTTTAAATATTCTTCTTCATTGATATTTATGGTCTTACTATCAGCATCACAAATCAGTTCAGTAATATAGCCTGTCCCTATTATTCTTTCTGCTTGTTCGATTGTAATATTTTCATATTTACATTTTTTCATTTTCCACTCCTATATTCTTACGAATTTCACAATTTCTTTTTATCCATTCCTCACAATAGCAACTAGCTCCTTCTGTTCTTTTACAAAATGGATATCTTCCACAATTTCCACATCGTTTTCTATTTTCCATCTTTTTGTACCTCTTCTTTTATTAAATTCCAATGTTCTGTGCAATAATCTTTTTTGTTTAATTTATGTGTACATTTATCACGTAGAGCTTTACTACATAGACTCTTTTGAATTGGTCTTTTTATACCATTTTCATCTGGAGCATCAAATATTAAACCATCTTCATAATCACATAGCCTTGTTGCTGGTCTAATTTTACATTCTCTACACATTATAGTATCTGCATCTTTTTTAGGAAATTCAATTACATTATTCATCGTTTGTTTTTCCTTTCTGTTTGTTTTTGTGATTCAATTAGTCTATTTCTTAGTATTTTCATGTCTGCTAGTATTTTGTTATACATAGTTTCTCTATTTTTGAAATCTGATAACCTATAATGTAATGAAACATCCAATTCTTCATCTACCATTCTTTCATTATAGTAAATAGGTCTCCTCTCTAATACTAGCCCCTTTTCTTTTTTATCCCATTCAAAATCTATTGCATCAAACATAAAATTTTATCCTCCGAACATCATTGTATTTTTTATTGATTGTCCGCTTCTACTGACCCCTTCTCCTATATCAATTCCTATTGCAAATTGTTTGCTTATTGCTTTTCTTATTTCCTCTTGCATATCTCCATTTGGTGTTATAGGTGGTGTTGCTGGTAGTGCTGCGACCGCCATTGCCTCTTTTACCTTTGGTGGATTTGGATTATCCCAATTTTTTATTTCTATAATTTCAAGTATGGTTAATATGTAATATTCTTTTTTTACCTCTGCTCCCCATTTTTGCTTACCATATCCCTTATTTAATATGCATAAACATTTTACACTTGGAGAATTATCTGAGTATCCATTCCTAAATACTATCTCTACTCTTTTATTTAGATAGTCGAACCCAAATATGTTCATAAATCTACTATCATAATATGGTTTTATTTCTCTATATTCTTCTCTTTTCTCTCCTGAAGCTATCATTTCAAACCACTTCTTTTTTATTGGTAATACTAACATTATTAGTCACCCTCCTTTATATTAATAGCATCACAAGTCTGACAATATATACAAGGCTCATCATCATTAAAAAATGAATATCCTAAACACTTTCCTGTATGTCCATCTTCATAGAAACAACCCTTTTTTTCTTTATCTAATCCATTGTTTATTCCAACTTTGAGTTTTCTATTTTCCCTTTTTAATTGTTTTATTTCAGTTTTTAGGCTTACATTTTCTCTAGCATATTCAAGTATTCCTTTGTTTTTTGCTACTTCAATAAAATTTAATATTTGTCTTACTGCAACTTTTAATATATTTACTCTACCACCTTTAATTATGTAATTATCTAGTATGCACCTTTCTAATATTAGTGCTGCAGACTCTATATCGTTTCCTCTTAATATATTACTTCTTGCCTCTTCTATTTTTCTTATCTCTTTTTCTGATGACATCTTATCCTCCTTCTATTGAAAATGTCCAAATCGTGCTGTTTCTTCATAACGTTTATTTTTCAAGTCTAAATCTTTTATGATATTCTTTAATTTACATTCTTCATATAATTCAATAGTTGGTTCAATGCTTCCCATATCACTATCAATGTAAATTGCTAGTGGTTGTTCAATTCCTATTGCATAACTTAACTGAACTTCACACCATATTAAATTATGCTTTTGTAAATATTTCTTTGCTATTTCTCTTGCCTTATATGCTCCGCTTCTATCTACTTTTGTAGGATCCTTTCCAGAAAATGCACCACCGCCAACATTAGCAAAAGACTGATATTGATCTACTACGATTTTTCTTCCTGTTAAACCTGCATCCCCTTCAAATCCTCCAATTTTGAATTTACCTGTTGGATTTATTAAAAACTTTTCTATTATTGTTTCGTATTTATCCGCTATTTCACAACACATATCTATAATTATTTTGTCGGTCTCTTTTCTATCTTCTTCAGTATTTTGATAGCAGACTGTGAATGTTTTTATAGCTTTTAGTTCCATATTATCACCATACAATCCTGTTATTTGTGCTTTTCCATCTGGTAGAAATCTACTATCATTTTTTCTTAGTTCATCGTACTTTTTAGATAACTCCTGTAATATTACCATTGCTGTTGGTAGCATTTGCTCTGTACTATCACAAGCATATCCAAACATCATGCCATTATCTCCAGCTCCATTCACTTCATCATTAGTTCCTAGTGCTATGTCTGGGCTTTGTTTTCCTATATTGTCTATAATTTCATAATCAGTAGAATATCCAATATCTTTTAATACTCTTTTGGTTATTGTTTGTACATCTATTTGTGCTGCAGTTGTTATTTCTCCTGTTATAAATATTTTTTTCTTTCCTCCTACAGTTTCTATTCCACATCTGCTGTTTGGATCTTGTTTCAAACATTCATCTAATATTGCATCACTAATTTGATCACATACTTTATCAGGGTGTCCCCTAAATACAATTTCATTACTATATAATTTCATTTTTTTATTCCTCCACTTCTATTTCTCCTACTGTTTGCATTCCTGCAAATACAGTTATTGTTCCGCTTCCTGTTATAGTCAAAATCTATTGATGGGCTTAATAAATAAGGTCTTACTTGTTTCAATAACCATTCATAATTTAGCTCACCCTTACATTCTTTTTCAAAATTTGCATTACGATTACCAATATTTATAAATTTAACCTTCATTGATTTCTTTCTCCTTAATTTCTTCCCCCATATATTTAAATAATTATTTATGGTGCAATTCCTTTATCCCATGTATATGTTTCTCCTGTTTCTTCATCATGCTCATAATCATATATCCATTTGTGATAGTTTTCTCCAGTTAAGCATTTCACAATTTGATCAATTACCCATAATTTATGATGATCTCCATCTATTTGTCCATATTGAAAAATTATTCCTAAAGCTTTTTCTTTATTTTGATTATTTAAATCTCTTTCATATTGTAATTTTTGAATTATTATATTTCCATCTTTTGCTGTTTCTTGAAGTTCTAAGAATTTTGTTTGTAATTCCTCTAGTGTCAACTTTTTAATTTGTTCGTTATTGTATGTTCTTAGCATTTCTACTTTTTGCATTCTATTTTCCTCCTTTATTTTTTCTTTTTATCTGCAGCATAATATATTGTTGCAAATCTATATTTCTTTTTGTCCTGCAGATATTCAAATCTTGAATTTCATTTTCTAATTCTGTTATTTTTTCTTTTAGTTTCCTGTTTTCATACATAGCATCATAGTAAAGTTGTTCATAATCTATATCTTTTCCCATTTTTACCTCTTCTTTGCTTTATTTAATACTTTTGCAATTACTGCTCCAGTCTTTGTGAATTCCGCTTCTTTGCTTATCAATTTTCTTTGATTCATAATTAATTCTTCAGCATTAGAAACTAAAATCAAATTATCTAAATCAAAATTACTATGATCACCATCAGCAAATATTACTTTATGACCTGCAGGTATTTTTCCATGTGCTTGTTCATAAATATATCTACTTTTTGACATCCAGTTTTTTTGAAGTTGTCCATCTTTAACTTTTACTAATATAGATCCATCTCTTTTATCTATTCTTTCACTTCCTATAGGTCTGTGATTTGCAGGTATATTTCCCTTCTTAAACATTGTTGCTTTGCATTTTTCGTATTGTTCAGGAGTCATATATCCCTTTTTTCCTTTATTAGCTGGAATATGTCCTTTTTGGAATTGTCCTCCTACTATTCCGCTTCTTAAGCCTAATATATTCTTTCGATTAGCAATAGCATTTTCAGTAACATTTAAATTAAATTTTTCATTAAATCGTTTTGTTAGTTCTTTGAGTGTTATTCCTTCTACATTGTCAATTATGAACTGATGCTCTTCATCAGAATATATATGTCTCATTTGCCATCACCTATTTGCAATATATCTGGTATATCTTCTTTCTTTCCATATTCATCATAGTGTTTTACTGCTTTTAATGCTAATTCTCCATTGTTTATAATTGTTTGTGCTATATTAGCCATTGACTTTGCTCTTTCCCTTTCTTCTTGCAATGCTTCGCCTTTTAGACTTTCATCGTTTAATCTTTCTAATTCTTCAAATAAGTGATTATTAAGATCTACTAATTTATTTTTCATTTTCATTTCTTCCTTTCATAACTTTTTTCCAAAATTCTGTCATATTTTCAAAAAGCTCATTTATTCCATCTGCAATAGGTTCTGTGATATCTGTCATAAGTTCTACGAAGCCAGTTAAAAACCATCCTAAAAAACGCAATATTAAATATATAGGTGTCATTACAATAACAAAAATTATAAATAAAAATCTTCTCATCTTTTATATTCTCCTTTTTGTATTTGATAACAAGCTTCTCGTAACTCTTTATAAATTTCTTGTGTTGTCCACTTCTTTCCGCCTATTCTAAATTCCATTGGTACTAATTCTTCAATTCCCATATAATCTCCATAATGTCCATAATCCCAACCTATAAACCATCCATCTATTTTTTGATTATTTTCAATAGTTATAGAGTCGTGTATATATTTAAAAACAACCAGTAAAAAAAA
>CATLGL010000030.1 GCA_949935895.1 uncultured Clostridia bacterium | reverse complement strand
ATTGGATTCTGTATTGGAACCTTTAAAGTACCAGATTTAGGGGCATTTAAATTTACTAAAAAAGTAGGCGGAGAAAATATTGATGATATTATCATAAGAGCAATTCGATTTAAAAAAGCCAACAATAGAATTTATACTTATGAAATGGAGGAGGAAACAAAAGATGAGTAGTGCCGATCAAGTTACACAATTTTTAACCATTATTTTATTTATTATGATATTTATTTTAATCATACTTGCTGCAGCATTTGTGTATTTTTGGATGAAAAGTAAAAAGAAAAAACAACAAGAGGAAATAAATGAAGGCAGTAGTGATGCTAAAAAAATTGCAAGAGAATATACCAAGCAATCCATTTTCAAATTTATGGAATTTGAAGGAATTGAAGATAATATGATTATACAAAAAAAGGGAATGCGTTATGTTATGGTGGTGGAATGCCAAGGAATTAACTATGACTTAATGTCAGAAGGAGAAAAAATTGCAGTAGAGGAGGGCTTTTTGCAATTCTTAAATACCATTAGACATCCTATTCAAATTTATATACAAACAAGAACCGTTAACTTAAATGATAGTATTGAAAATTATCGAAAAAAAGTAGAAGATATTGGTTATGAATTAGAAAAAAGAAGAAATGATTACCTTAAAAAACTACAATCTGGACAAGCAACAAGAGAAGAGTTAAATAAAGACTTTTTTGAAGTAACCAAACAAACAAACTTATATGAATATGGAAAAGATATTATTGCGAATACTCAAAGAATGAGTTTAAATAAAAATGTATTAAGCAAAAAATATTATGTTATTATTCCATATTATGTAGAAGAACTAGGCTCTAACAATGCATTTGATAAAGAAGAAATACGAAATCTTGCATTCCAAGAATTATATACAAGAGCACAATCTATTATTAGAACTCTTGCTGGATGTGATGTAGGAGGAAGAATTTTAAATTCAAATGAATTAGTCGATTTATTATATATTGCTTATAACCGTGATGAAGCAGAAGTCTTTAGTGTAGATAGAGCAGTACGTGCAGGTTATGAAGAATTATATACAACAGCGCCAGATGTATTAGATAAAACTATGAAAGTGCTTGATGAAGAAATAAATAAAAAAGCAATGGCATTAGCAAATGAAAAAGTAATGCAAGCAAGAAGTCCTAAACAACAACAAATAGACCAAAAGAGAGCACGTTTTGAAGAATTAGTAAAACAAAGAGCTCAAATGATTATTAATCAAAATGCAGTATACTTAGGAAAACAAACAGCAGAATCTGCAACAAGACTAATTGAACAAGAGGAAAAACAAGAAGAAGGAGGAACAAAAGATGTGGAAGAAAAACCAAAAACAAGAAGAAGGAAAAAAGCAACAACAACTAATGAATAATCAAGAACAATATAATATCTTAAGAAAAAAGACGATTAAAGAATTAATTGCACCATCTGGAATTGATGCATCAAACATCGACCACTTAGAAATTATATCTAATACCAAACGATATGCAAGAAGCTTCTTTGTATCAGCACTTCCAAGAATGGCAATTTTTCCAGAATTGTTTCGTGACCTTTATTTATTTGGGGATACCAATACCTCTATTTACATCAATCCTGTACCAGAAGCAAAATCACAAAATGAATTAAATAGAGTGATTAATCAATTAGAAACAGAAAGAATTGTAGCAGCAGATAGAGGAAATATCAATAGACAAAGTACAGTAGGTCAAAAACGATATGAAGCAGAGCAATTAAGAGATGAAATTGCTGCAGGATATAACAAACTATTTGAAGCAACTATTGTTTCAACTCTATTTGCGTATAGTTTAGAAGATTTAGATAAACTAACAACACTATTAGCAACGGAAATGTCAAAATCCTTAGTAAGTGTAAAAAGTGCATGGGGAATTCAAGAAGAAGCTTTTAAAAGCAATTTACCACTAATGGACAATAAATTGAAAAAAGTACATACCTTTGATAGACGCTCTATGGGAACAATCTTTCCATTTACGACATCAGAAGTAGGACATGCAACAGGAGTTCCACTTGGATTTAATAAACAAACTGGAGTACCAATTTTGTTTGATAACTTCCACCCAACGCTTACTAACTATAATATGGTAATCTTTGCTAAATCTGGAGCTGGAAAATCGGTAACCATGAAAACACTTATCTCAAGATCAGCAGTTTTAATGGGAATTGAAAGTCTTGCATTAGACGCGGAAGGAGAATATACCATTGTGGCAGAATCATTAGGTGGAGTAAATGTGGTATTAAGTCCAACCTCTAAAACAGTTATCAATCTATTTGATATTGAGCCAGAAATTGTAAAGGATGAAATTACAGGAAAAGAAAGAGTAGTTGTTAATGTAGAAAATAAAGTAGAAGACGTAACACAAGCATTACTTACTATGGCAAGAGGAAGTACAAGAAGTGATGAAGTAAACGAATTAACCAAACAAATTATAGCAGAAGCTGTTTCAGAAGAATATGCAGCAATGAAAATTACGTCAGACCCATCAAGCTTATATGATTCAGCAGCGAATATGGCAACTGGAAATATGTTAGCAAGAAAGAAAAAGCTAATGCCAACTATTGGTAGCTGGTATAAAAGAATTTTAAGAAAAGCACAAGAAAATGACAATCAAGATTATCAATTCCATTATAGCTATTTATTAAAAGTTATGAAACAATACATTCGTGAATACGAAGGGCAAATGGCATATTTTGATGGACAATCTACTTTTGAATTATTAGATGGAGTTCCATTTATTAACTTAGATATTTCTCAACTAGAAGAAAGATTTGCAAGACCACTTGCTCAACAAATTCTGCTTTCTTGGATTTGGGAAAAATATGTTAAGAAAAATAGTGAGGATAGAAGTAAAGCAAAAAAGAAAAGAGTATTAGTGGATGAAGCATGGATGTTACTTCCATACCCAGAGGCAGTTGACTTTTTAAATACAATGGCAAGACGTGCTAGAAAAAGAAATGTATCACTTGCCATTATCTCACAAAGATTCCAAGATTTTTATGAAAAGCAAGAAGCACAAGCCGTATTAACATCTTCTGATACAAAACTATTTTTAGCACAAGACAAATCAGAGATTGCATATTTAAAAGAAGTATTCAAACTATCAGAAGGAGAAGCAGGCTTTTTAGTAACATGCTTAAAAGGAGAAGGACTTTTAAAAGTAGGACAAGATACTGCTATTATACAAATTACACCAACAGCAAAAGAATTCGAGTTTGTAGAAACAAACTTAAACAATATTGTAAACATGAAGAAGAAAAAAGCAATACAATAGAAAGGGGTAACCATGAAGTTTTTTACGAAGAAAAGCGTTATACAAAAGATAATTATAGCAATTGTTATCGTAATGTCATTTAATTTTTCGATACCTCAAACAGTACAAGCTGATGCAGGAGGAATTTTCGTTAGTCCATTAGTAGCATTAGTAACCGTTATTTTTGATAGTATACAACATGTACTAGAATGGTCTATGTTAGGTGAATCGCGCTCCTTTTTGAAACAAAAAGGAAGTAGTAAAGAGGGGGCTGCTACTGCTGTTATTGATATATCAAAATTATCAGGTGATGGAAAAACGCTAAAATTTGATGGAGAAATATGGGGAATGGGTGATTATGGAATTCCTGTTATTAGTTATACACCAGAAGAAATATTTTCAAACCGAGTACCTGCATTAGATATTAACTTTATCAATCCATCTGTTTCAGGAGGAAAAGAAGAAAAACATATTGCAGCTCAAATTCAAGATATCATTGCTAGTTGGTATGTTGCGATTAGAACATTAGCAGTGGTAGGACTACTATCGGTTTTAGTATATTTGGGAATTCGTATGATGTTAACTGGAATTGCAGCAGACCGTGCTAAATATAAAAAGATGTTAATGGATTGGATTGTTGCTGTATGTATTGTTTTTATGCTCCATTACATTATGTCATTTGCATTAACAATGTCAGAAACAGTAACAGCTATGCTTTCTTCGGATTTAGGAAAAACGGTTACTGTCAATGTGCCAGATGGAACAACGTTTAATACAAATCTAATGGGATTTGTAAGGTTTATGATTCAATGTACTGACCTAGAACAAAAATTAACCTTTTTGGCATTATACATTATATTAGTAATTTATTCAGTACGTTTTACATGGGTATACTTAAAAAGGGTAGTAAATATGGCATTTTTAACGCTTATTGCACCAGTTGTTGCATTAACTTATCCAATCGATAAAGTATCAGATGGAAAAGCACAAGCGTTTAATATGTGGATTAAAGAATTTTCATTTAATGCTTTACTTCAACCATTACACTTATTACTTTATACAGTATTAGTTGGTTCTGCTTTACAACTTGCGGTAGATAATCCATTATATGCAATTGTATGTTTAGGATTTATTATGGCAGGAGAAAAACTATTAAAGAAAATGTTCGGATTTGATAAAGCATCTGGAGGAACCCTTGGTTCACTTGCAGCAGCAGCCGGAGTAACATCTATGGCAAGTAAAGCTTTAAATACATTAGGACATAAAGCACCAGGAGGAGGGCAAAAAGGAAAAATAAGAACAAAAGATATTCCAGAAAGAGAAGGAAGAGATAATGATGGTAATAGTCCACTAAGTGCCTTTAGAAATGCAACTGCAGATGAGTCAATTGGAGCAGGAATGGAACATGATAATGCAAATACAGGAGGAGGACAAGACCCAAATGGAGCTCCACAAGGTGGACCAGGAGCAGGAACTGACCCAAATGGTGGACCACAAGAACCACCATTACCACCACCATCAGAAAATAATGAAGAATTAAATCAATTAGAAGGACAATTAGCAGGTTATGATGAAACTGACCCATATTTTATGGATCCAGCCCATCAAGATATGCAACGAAGATATCAAGAATTAAGAGAAGAACAAGATAGAAATAATAGACCAGATGATACACCACCACCTCCACCGCCACAAACTCCACCACAAAGAGGATATGATAATCCATTTGCACGTCCAGAAAATGCACCAAAAGAAGAAAGCCTATGGGATGTTATGAAAAGTGATACTCAAAATGCATTAGGAAGAGGAAGAGATAGATGGAATACAGCAAGAGCTTACCTTGGAAAGGGAGAAGAAAAAGCAGAAAATAGAGAACGACTAAAAAGAAACCTAAAAAATCAGATTGGTGATGGAGTAAGAAGAAGAGCAATTGGAGCATGGAAGACATTACCAACTGTAGGATATAAAGCAGCAAGAGGAACACTAAGGACAGCATCAAGAATTGCACTTGCAAGTGCAATGGGAGGATTAGGACTTGCAATTGGTGCAACAACAGGAGACGGCGAAAAAGCACTATCAATGGCATTAGGTGCAGGTGGTGTAGGCTGGGCAGCAGGAGATAACTTATTTGATGCATCAGTTGGAAAAGTTATGAAGGATAAGAGTATTAGTGATACCTATAATGCAGGTAAATATGGAAATACTATTGATGCTAGAAATGAAAAAGCAGATAAAGAATATTTCAAGAGTCAAAAATTTGATAACTTTTATGAAAAATATTATAAAGGACAAGACAATCCAAATGGTGGAAAATATACCAAACAACAACTAAAAGATATTACACGAAGTTATCGAAAAGCGGGAATTACATCTGAAAAAGATATTAGAAAAGCAATTAAGTTAGAAAATCAATATAGAAAGGCAAGTCCTAACTTGTCAGAAGACAAAGTAAGAGCACAAGTACAAAATATTGTACAAGGCTATAATGATATGGATACACAAGATAGAAGAGCATTTACCAATAGAGAAGCAAGAGAAAATATGATTCAAAACCTATCAGGACTTGTTGGAAGCAATAATCAAACAACAGAACAAAGAAGACAATTAGCAGAGCAAGTATTCCAAGGATATGTTGATTTTAGAAACTTATAGTAATAACAGGAGGATAATAGAATGATTATACAAAATAGTAACATAAGAAGAAGTTTAGTAGAAAACCGATATAAAATACTAGGAGGTATAGTCGCTATTATCCTTGTTTTATATATTATACGTACCTTAAATCAAAATTCATATAAAAAAGCTCAAGAAAATATGAATAACAATACTCAAAATGTAACCAATCAAGTAGTATCTACAGGTATTATACCAAAAGAAGAAACAGTTATTTCAGGAGGAGATATTCCTAAAAATACTCAAACAACAAATGAGAAGGTGATTGACGAGTTTATACAAGCATGTAATGCACATCAGTTAGAAAAAGCATATAGCCTATTATCAAAACAATGCCAAGAGGTATTGTATAATTCGAAAATAGAGTTATTTGAAAAAAATTATATCAAGCGTATTTTTAACACCTCAAAGACCTATAGTATACAAAGTTGGATTAGCAAAAAGAATACAACTTATCAAGTAAAAATTATACAAGATATGTTAGCTTCTGGAGACACGAATTCCAAAACTATAGAAGAATACTATACTATTGTAAGAGAAGAAAACGGATACAAACTAAACATCAATAGTTACATGGGAAGAGAAGCGATTAACCAAAATATACAACAAAATGGGCTTCAAATTTCAGTTTTATATAAGGATATGTATCGAGAGTATGAAGAATACGAAATAGAAATTTACAATACAACACAAAATACCATTTTAATGGATACCAAACGAACAACGAACTCAGTATACTTATATGGAGAAAACGAAGCAAAATATCCTGCTAATCTTTATGAAGTAGATGAAACAAAACTAGAAATTGCACCAAATTATAAACAAAAACTAAAAGTAAGCTTTCAAAAAAGATACAGTACACAAACCAATATATTCTATATGAAATGGGAGGATGTCATTTTAAATAAAGAAGAATATGAAAATAGTACAAATAAGCAAGAATATAGCAATCAAATTAGTATATCAATCGCAATGTAAAAAAAGAAAGCTGTAATAAGAAAAGAGGTGACATATGGACGAAGAACAAAACGAGCAAAATGAACAACAAAATAGTAATGGAGTGGAAGAGTTAGCAAAACAAGGGATTAATAAAGGCGTAGATGCAGGGAAAAAGTTTATAGGGCAAAAAGCAAAAAATGCCATAAAAACTAAAATAATTGCAATGTTGCCAACAATATTACCAATAGTTGCATGGCTTGTTTTAGGGTTTGCAATTATTGGTGCATTAGTAGCAGCATTTAACTGGGCAGTAGATAATTTTGCATCTGATACAGTAAATGAAAAAGCAAAAGAGTTAGTAGGAAACTATTGTATTGTAACAGAACAAGGAATTAAATTTGATAAAGAAGAAATACGAAAAGAAATAGAAAACCAACTTGCCAATGGAGGAATTGATAAAGAAAAATTGGAATTTGGGTTAGAAGAAGAAGAAGCTGCAGAACTTTTATATGAAATGATAGCAACCTCTATGGCAAATCAACTTCCTTATATTGAAGGAAGTGAGAAAGATGCACAAGGAATTATTTACTTGTATCGTGATGTCAACCAAGATGGTATAATAGAAGAAACCGAGCAAATGGAATTTATTCGGACCAACAAGATTTAAAGAAATATTACAAACAACAGAAGATAGTATTAAAGACGAGGCAATGAAATATTATACGATAGATGAAGATTGGAATATTTGTGTTGTAAAACCAAGAAAAGTATGGGAAGATAGTGAACAAACAGAATATCAAATTATGGAAGTAAAAATACCATATAAAACAATTGTTACACAATATGGAATGTCTTTTGAGTTTTTAATGGATTTACAATTAATTGCACAAAATAGGCACTATTTAAAAGGTGTTATGAAGCTTGCAAATGAAGATAGTAAAATTGATTTAACGATTTTTGATAATTTTGAAATTTATACTTATGATTATACCTATACTGCAACAAGACACACAAGAGAAATTGATACATTACCACAACAAGGAGAAGGTGTTGGAGGTATTCGAGGATATAAATATAGTGAAGGACCAATTGAAGATAAAAAATTAACTGTAACACAAAATGATACAGTAAAAGCTAATGTTACAAAGGCAAAAACATGGATTATTGAACAAGAAACGAACTATATTTACGAGGTCGTTGTAACAAAGGATGATACAACAAAGAATAACCCACCAGATGAAGGAGATCCAGGAGGGGTAGGACAATGGGATACAAACAGGGAAGAAATAATACATGAAAAAATGGAAGAAAAACGATGGATGAAGCAAGAAACAATAGGAGAAGCTGCACCAAGTGAATTTATGGGATTATGGCAAAATGATACAGGGAAATATTATAGAGGAGCTAAGTATGTATCCAAAAGTGAAAACGGAAAAATTATCAAATATCCTTCTCAAAGTAATGTAGATGTAGGGGTAGAAACAGATACAGTTATTACGAACTTCCTAACAGGAGAAGACTACTTATATAAACTATTAGAAAGAAAACCGATAACTCAATTTAATGCAGAAGTTATGAAATATATTATCAAATTATATCGAACAGGACAACCAATAGACCAATATGAGGGAATTAAGATTGATGGAAGTGTATTCCAACCACTAGAATTTATAGAAGAAACGTATATAGGAGATGGAATTGACGTTCATGACGAATCGTTATTCATAACTGATTTAGAAACATTAAAAAAGGCATTTCGAGGGTATTCTGGAAGTGAAAAACTAATTGCAAATGCACAAGCTTTTTTAGACATGCAAGAAAAATATAAGGTAAATGCTATTTTTGCAGCAGTTGTATCGATTATTGAAACTAGTGGAGGAAGAGCAGGACATGCAGTAGATGGACATAATAACTGGTTTAATATAAGAGGAATTTCCACTAAATGGGCACGTTATGATTCTAATAGAGATGGAATTATGGCATTTGGAAATCTGATTGCGAATGGTAGTTATTACTACAAAAAAGGAAACTTTACAGTAGGTGCAATTGGACATATTTATTGCCCAAATCAACCACCAGATTACCCAACACAAGGAGATAAATGGGTAGCCAATGTAACAGCACAAATGTCTCAATTTTATGCAACAATTGGTATGGATATTTCACCATACATTACACCAGAAGGAGGTACTATTGAGCCAACAGAGGGAGATTATAGAAAAGTATACAAAACAGCAGAAGGAAGATCCTATATCGAATATTATCAAGATGGAGATTCTTGGGAGAAAATGAACTGGGCTCGGAGGTAGTGTAGGAGGGTCACGGATGTTCTATTACAAGTGTTGCTACCATATTAAGTGGGTTTGGATTTAATGTAAATCCAGCACAAATTGCAGCAGATTATCCAATTCCAAATAATTTACCTAGTATATCTAGTTTGGTTCGTTCATATGGTTTAAGTTGTACCAAAAAATACAAACCAACCCAAGAGGAAGTATTGGCACATTTAAGAACAGGTAATCCAGTTATTGTTTATACAAATCCACCAGACAGAAATTATTGGACGAAAAATAAACACTTTTTCCCAGTATTAGAAGTACAAGGAAATCAAGGATATGTAGCAAATCCAAATAGTAAGTCTAAAACAGGATTTACCGACATATCAACAATTATGCAAGATAACGTATATGTATTATTTATTAGTAAATAAAGAGGGAAGATATGGAAAAAAGTAAAAAAATAATTTTATTGATGATGATTGTCATTATCATAATTATCCTACTAATAGGAACAATTTTAATGTTCACTAGAAAAAAAGAAATTAATGATGAACACCCATTAAGTGTATCTAATACAGAGATAGAAAAATTAGAAAATAAAGATTTATTTTTCAATATAGATTACTATACTAGAAAATATTTTGGGTATGTGAATGCACAAAATGAGGAAGCTATCAATCAAATTGTAACAAGCAAAATAGAACAACCAATCGATACAATAGTTACATTTAAAAGTGAAGAAATGTATGTAGTTGATAAAACTTCAAATTTGAGTGTGTATGTATATGGTATGCTTAGAAGAGGTAACATAGAAACACCAACGTATTTAATTATCAATATAGATGATACCAATAAAGCATTTTCTATCACTAATTCATCGAATACAGAATATACAGATGCAAAAAATGGTATAGTAAATCCGATTTATGAACAAGACATTTCCATTAATCGTAATGTATATAATGAGTTTCAATTTGGAGCTGTAACTGATTTGGGGATACTAAATATCTATTTTGAAGACTACAAATTTAAAGCTCTACACCAAACAGAAGAGGCATTTAAACTACTTGATACAGAATACCGCAACAAGAAATTTCAAAATGATATAGAACAATACAAAACGTATCTTCAAAATAACAAACAACAATTACAAGATGCTAATATCGTAAAGCATGGTATTACTAAAAATGGGCAATTTGGAGAATATATTGCAATCGATAGTTTTAATCATTATTACAAAATTATCGAAACAGGAATTAACCAATATACCATCATTTTAGATAATTATACATTAGTAAACAACGAGTTAGTAAGCAAATATAATCAAATGTCAGCAAATGATAAAGTAACATCTAATATTGATAAAATTATGAAGTTGATTAACGAAAAAGATTATGCTACGGTATATAAATATCTAAATACTAACTTTAAAAACAATTATTTTCCTACTTTAGTATCATTTGAAAATTATATAAAACAACACTTTTTTGATAATAACATAGTAGGAGGATTAAGAATTCAAGTACAAGGGGAAAACTATATTGTTACAGTACCATATAAAGAAAGCTTGAGCCAAGCAGCAGAAGAAGGAAAATCTACTATTATTATGAAATTAACAGAAGGAATAAATTTTGAAATTGCGTTTGAAATGAATTAGAAATTAGGCTACAATAACATGTAGCCTAAAATTTATAAAGTAATATTAAGGAATAATGCTTAAAAAAGAGCAGTATGGGAGATTAAAATTATTTCTATAAGATAAATTTTAATGTATAAAAATAGTTTATAAAAAAGGAGTATCAAATGGAATTAGTACAACAATTACAAAATTTAAAAAATGAATTAGAACAAGAAGCCATCAAAAGAAAAAAACAAAGTCATATTATTGATATATATTATTATAAACCTATTACATTTGATGCAATTTCTGAAAAAGAAGCACCACTGTATTTAGTCGAAAAAGAAGTAGAGGGTAAAATACAAAAACAATTACAAATGGGAGATACAGTAATTGCAGATATTTCAGAAGATAACAAAATACAAATTAGACAAGAGCTAAAAGGAATATTAAAAGAAAATGATATTTTACTAAAACTTCGGAGAAATTACGCCAGTTTCTTTAAACGAATTAGAAAACCTTCAAAAACAGAATGAGGAAAATAGCACAACCAATAAAGAAGAACAAAGAGAACAAAAACCAACAAGAGCATCCAAACAAACCCTATCAAATGGAGAAAAACAAAGAAATAATGCAAAAGATGTAGAAATTGATATGGATAAAAAAATAACAGAAAAACAAACTTTTGCCGATTTAGTACCAGAAGTAAAACAAAAACGAATTCAAACTGTAAAAGTAAGAAGAACCAGTAACACCGAATTTGAATTTTATGGAATTGATATAGCAGGAAATGAAGTGGCATTAGAAACCTTAAAGCCAGTAGAAGGAACTAATCCAACTAAACAAATCAATGAAGTAAACCAAGATGGAAGCAAAGTAGCAAAAAACCAAGTATATGCTATGCTTCAAGTACAATCAGGAGGCAATGAACAAAATGGAAATGAAGGATTTACGATTGATATGAGGGAAGGAACAGGAACCATAGAAATTGCTTATTATAGAAGAACTAGAAACAACGAATACACTAGTATTCCAGTAAACTTAACCAATACCAATCAAAAAAGAACCGAAGCCGAGGTAAGAGAATATCTCCAAAAAGAAAGAAATCCCAATATTAGTGATAATATTGAAAAAGCAGAAAATATACTAAAACAACAAGAAACCACAAGTATAGAAAATATAGATGATGACCCAACCAATGATGTATCTGAAACCAGACGAGAATATGAAGATAAACAAATTAAAGAAGCAGCCAAGCGTTGTAGGATGACAGAAGAAGGATTTCGAGAAGTACTAGAAAAAGAGAAAAAAGAAGGAGAACCCATTGAAGACAGCATTGAACGAGCAGAAGAGGAGGTAAATGAACAAGTAAGGGGAGGAAGAATCCGATAAAAATGTGATAAAATTACTATTTTCGAAATATAATGAAAATGGTAATTTTTTTATATTGAAAAATGGAGTGAAATGTTTATGAAAAAAATAAGAATCTTTATAATAATGATGATAATGCTATTTACATTAACAGTAAATGTATTAGCAGATGATATTGAGGAGGAGGAAGAAAAAAGCTTCATACAAGAAATTATAAATGCTTCAACAGGAGTAGAAAATATTCCCAAACTAAACTCAAGAGCATGCCTTATTTTAGATAGAGATTCTAAAAAAGTCTTATTTGAAAAAGATGCTTATTCAAAAAGACCAATGGCATCTACTACCAAAATTATGACTGCTATTGTTGTATTAGAAAATGCCAATTTACAAGAAAGTATACAAATATCACAAAAAGCAGGGGGAACTGGCGGTTCAAGACTTGGATTAAAACGAAACGATAAAATAACAGTAAAAGATTTACTCTATGGCTTAATGCTACGTTCACGGAAATGATGCAGCAGTAGCCCTTGCAGAACATGTAGGAGGAAGCATAGAAGGTTTTGCCACTCTTATGAACCAAAAAGCAAAAGAATTAGGGCTTAATAGTACAAATTTTGTAACACCACATGGCTTAGATGAAAAAGAGCATTATACAACAGCCCATGAATTAGCGCTTATTTGCGATTATGCCTTAAAAAATGAAGTATTTGCAAGTATTGTCAATACCAAAACATATACCATTACTATCAATGGGCAACCAAAAACATTATCAAATACGAATGAATTATTAGGTAATTTAAATGGAGTAAATGGCGTAAAAACAGGTTTTACCAATGGAGCGGGAAGATGCCTTGTTACATCAACAACAAGAAATGGGCATCAAATCATTTGTGTTGTATTAGGAGCAGACACAAAAAAAATAAGAACAGCAGATAGTATTAAACTAATCGAATATGCCTTTTCGAATTATGAGTATGTAAATGTTAAAGAAAAATTAGATAACGAATTCAAAAACTGGTTACAACAAAAAGCACCTAATATTCATTATGAAAAAGCAAAGCAAACTAATCAACAATACGAATTAGAAGAAAGTAATATTACTTGGATGCCAATTTTAAAAAATCAGCAAAAAGACTTGCAAATTAGTATTGATTATAAAACATCAATAGAAGCACCGCAAACGAAGGGAGAAAACATTGGACAATTAAAACTAAAACTAGGGGAAGAAGTTCTATTAACAAGAAATATTTTATTAAAACAAGATGTTGATAAAAAACAAATAGGAGACTATTTAGAACAATTTTCTAAGAATTATTGTAAATATGTGTTAGAAACGATATGGAATTAAATATTGTTAATGATATAACCAAATAACATAAGTGAAGTATTACAAGACAAGATGCTGTTACCTCGTTTAATTTATTAAACGAGAGTAACAAAGGAGGAGTAATTTGTGGTATTAAACAATGGAATAAAATGTATTTTTTATTTTATCTCAAATTCAGCATAAACAATTTCTTCTTTATTTGTATAACATTTTATACCCAATCTATATTTTCCTTTTTCTAATTCACCATAAAATTTATCCCAAGCTATACTTATTTCTGATACTTCAGTTCCTAATGTTGTTACTAATAAATCCCACGAGATTGGATTTATTGGCACTTGAATTTGCCAATTACCATTTTTCTTTACCTCAATCACATATTCATTAGAATACTTACAAAACACTTTATTTTTATCTGTTAATATAAATGTTGCACTAGCTTTAGTAATGGTATCTTTTTTTATTTTTAAAGAAACATTATCAATGGATTGCTCCTTTAAAGCCTTTTTGTATTCTTCCATATCAACTTCTCCACTTATCAGTTGAAGTTGTGTAACACAATGAGGGATTTGTGGTATATTACTTTTTTTATTCCTTATGTAAAAATATCCTGTTATCAATAAAAGTAGAATAATAATTACAATTATTACGAATTTCTTTTTCATTTTTTCCTCCTTTTTATTAAGAATATCATAAACATCGATAATATTCAAATTCTATCTAGCACAATACCCTTATAGGATAAAACACTTTACACATTTTATGTATGTATATAATTATAAAAACGATATGGAATTAAATATTTGCATAGGCTTGAATTTTATGATATATTATAAAAAATATATGAAAAAATAGAAAAATAAAAATATAAAGAGAAAATGACATAGGATGT
>CATLGL010000029.1 GCA_949935895.1 uncultured Clostridia bacterium | reverse complement strand
TAATCAATTCGAGATATTAGATGAAAACAAAAATAGTTATATAGCAATGCTAACAACCAATGAAGAAGGAAGTATAAATATATCATTAAAAAAAGGAAAATACTATTTAAAACAGGTAATGACTTCATATGGAGAATTGCAAAAAGAATTGGTACCAATAGAAGTAAAAGGAAATGAAAAGACCATAGAATTAAATGTATACAATATGCAATTAACAACGCAAGAGCAAACAATAAAGGAAAAACAAGTAAATGTCACTGAGGAAAATAAAGTAATACAAGAAAACCATGTAACAGAGGTTATGAATGTACATACAACGAATTTACAAAAGGAAATTGTAGACCAGACAAATGAAACAAATTTACATCAAGTAAATCATTTTATCAATACTATAACAAAGAAGAATCTTTTAAATTTAAGCAAAGAAAATTATTATAGAAATCAAATACAAGAGCAATTCGAAAAAAACCAAATATTAGAAGGAGAAACAAGACAATTGCAAATGAACCAAGAGGACTATAAAAATTACATGGATTCAATAAAAGTTGGTACAATTGACATTCCGAATTTACCAATGGCAAGTAAAGAATAAAATACGTTAAAAACATTGACAGATACTGGGTGTAAAGATATAATAGGTGTTAAATAAGAAAGGAAAATGAGAATATGGTATCGCAAATTGTAGTTTTAATGATTTTGATTTTATTAAATGCGTATTTTGCAGCAAGTGAAATTGCTTTTATTTCGTTAAATGATACTAAAATTGCAAAACAAGCCAAGGAAGGGAATAAAAGGGCAAAACAAATAAAGAAAATGTTAGAGAATCCAAGTCGTTTTTTAGCAACAATACAAATAGGGATTACACTTGCAGGTTTTTTATCTAGTGCGTTTGCATCAGATGCTTTTGCAAGTAAGCTAGCCCCAATTTTAAATAGTTGGATTCCAAGTATTAGTATATCGGTATGGCAAAATATTGCAATTATTATTATTACACTTATCTTATCTTTTTTTACCCTAGTATTTGGGGAACTTGTTCCAAAACGTTTAGCAATGAAGCATTATGAAAAAATAGCATTTGCTACTATTGGTGTGATTCGTTTTATTTATTTAGGTACCATACCATTTGTAAAATTATTAACCACTTCTACTAATATTGTTTCAAAATTATTTGGTGTTTCAGAAAAAGATGAAGAGATTGTAACAGAAGAAGAAATTAAAATGATGGTAGATGAAGGAGAAGAGAAAGGTTCTATTGAAGAAGAAGAGAAAAAATTGATTAACAATGTGTTTGAATTTAATGATATTACTGTATCAGAAATTATGACACACCGAACCGATATTTATGCTATAGATATAGAACAAAATGTTAATGAATTAGTTGAAGAATTAGATGAATATAAGTATAGTAGAGTTCCTGTTTATGAAGGCACAGTGGATGAAATTAAAGGTGTTTTATATTTAAAAGATTTATTAAAATATGTAAAAAGCAAAAAAAATGTTAAATTAAAAACAATAATACGTCCAGCTTATTTTGTGCCTCAGTCAAAACCAATCAATGAAGTATTTAAGGAGTTACAAAAAAATAATAATCAAATAGCAATTGTATTAGATGAATTTGGAGGAACAGCGGGATTAGTTACAATGGAGGATATTTTAGAAGAATTAGTAGGTGATATTTTTGATGAATATGATGAAATTGAAACAGAATATGAAAAAATAGATGAAAACACCTATTATATTAGTGGAAGTGTTAGCATTAATGATTTAAGGAAGATACTTGATGTTGAAATTCCAGAAGGAGATTACGAAACATTATCGGGCTATTTGCAAGATATGTTAGGCAGGATTCCAGAAGATGAAGAAAAACCAGTAATTGAAACAGAAAAAGTAACATATAAGATTGAAGAATATGAAGATAAAAGAATTTTAAAAGTAAAAGCATGCAAAAATCATAATATAGAACTAACAGAAGAAGAGGAAGAAGGATAAAAAATGGAAAAAAAATTAGGATTTGATAGCAATTATAAAATGAAATTAGGAATTATTATCATTATGATTACTCTTATTGTAATACTTACACTTGGGATTGGTTTTTATATTAATTATAAAAACAAACAATATGAAGTACAAGAGGTTTCAACTTACTTATATTATCCAATTTACCAAAATGGAAAAATGGGAGTGATTAGTGTAACAGGAGAAATTTTAATTGCTCCAATTTATGATAATGTAAAAATACCAAATCCTGAAAAGGCTGTTTTTATCTTACAAAAAGATGGAAAAACACTAGCACAAAATGATAAAAAAGAAAATTTATTTCCAAAATATGAAGAAGTAAGTCAAATTGATATAAGAGGAATTGCAAGTAGTATCCCTTATGAAAAAACAGTGTTACGTTATAAGCAAAATGGAAAATATGGATTAATAGACTATGAAGGAAAGATTATAACAAAAGCAATTTATGAAGAAATAGAAGGTTTAGAAAACAAAGAAGGAGAAATGAGAGTAAAGCAAAATGGAAAATATGGAGTAATCAATCAAAAAGGTGCCAATATTATTAAAATACAATACGATGAAGTAGTTGCAGATGGTTATTATGATGAAGAACAAAAATATGCATTATCTCGGTTATATTGTGACTTTAAAAACACGGAGAGGGATATCGTTATGGCTATATCAATTATAAATTAGAAAAGGTATTAGAAGAACACTATCATTCTATTTATCGTATATTAGAGCTAGATGATTCTAAGTCAGTATATTTAATTGTAAACCAAAATGGACAAATGGGTATAGTGAAAAATGGAAAACAAATTATTGATTATTCCTATCAAAATATAGAATATGATGATTATAATAATACATTTATTCTAAAAAGAGGTTCTAATATGGGAGTTGCTAATATTGATGGAAAGGAAATTATTCCATTAGAATATGAGCAAATCAATGTTAAAGGAGTTTACTTACAAGCAATTAGATTTGATGGAACTACAGTTTATTTTAATGCAGAAGGAAAACAGGTAGAGCAAAATCAGTATGAATCAGTATTAAGAACAAGTAATAAAAATTATTTCATAACGGTTGACTCACAAGGAAAATATGGAATTGTGAATTCACAAGGGAAAGTATTGCTAAACCATATATATCGATACTTAGAATATTTATATGATGAATATTTTATTGCAGCAAATGAAGAGGGATATTTAGGAATTGTAGATATAAAAGGGAATACTAAAGTAGAGTTTAAGTATGAAGTACTACAACAAGTAAATAATGCAAATGTAATTGAAGCTAAAATATTAAAAGAGGATATAACAGACTTATATTCTGCCAAATTAGACAAAATCTATACAAAGAAAAATGTATTTATATATTCTTATGACCAATACATTGAAGCTTTATCTCAAGAGGAAGTAAAGTATTTTGATTTACAAGGAAATGCATTAGACCCAATAAAAATATTTGTAGGAAGATTACATTCCCAAAAGAAAGATGACAAATGGGGAATTGTAGATGAAAATAATAATGTAGTAGTAGATTTTATTTATGATAGAACTACGCCTTCTAATGAATATGGTTTTGCTGGAATTCAAAAAGATGGCAAATGGGGAGTAGTAGACTCAAAAGGCAACATTATTGTCAATCCAATTTATAAAATAGAAGAAACGAACAGAGAACCAGAATTTATTGGACCATATTACAAGGTTTATTATGGATATGGTGAAAGTTATTACACAAATGATGTGAAAAATTAAAAAATAGGCACGGAAAAAATAGTCATTTTACCGTGCCTCAAATAATATGAAAAGAGGAGAAAAAATGTATCAAGAATTTGGAATAAAACAGGAGATAGTAAATTTAGCAAAAGAAGTTGAACAAGAGGTAAAATCGATATTTGAGCAGATAGATGAAATTTGTGAAGCAAACAGCTTAAAAGTATTACAAGCTTTTCGTGATAATCATGTTTCAGATATGCATTTTAATGCAACAACAGGGTATGGCTATGGAGACGTTGGCAGAGAAGCAATAGAGGCTATTTTTTCAAAAGTATTAGGAGCTGAAGACAGTTTAGTTCGTGGACAGTTTATTTCTGGAACACATGCGTTAACAGTGGCATTATTTGCATTTTTAAGACCAGGAGATACGATGCTTAGTATATGTGGAAAACCATATGATACATTAGATTCTGTTATTGGAATTTGTGAAAATTCAAGTTCATTAAAATCATTTGGAATTCAATATGAGCAAATTGATTTAGTAGAGCAAGAATTTGATAAAGAAAAAATTGTAAATAGAATACAACAAGGAGGCATTAAACTAATTGAGATACAACGTTCAAGGGGATATAGTTTAAGAAAAAGTATTAGTATTGAAAAATTAGAAGAAATTATAAAAATAATAAAACAAATAGATTCGAATATTATTATTATGATAGACAATTGCTATTGTGAGTTTGTAGGAACAAAAGAGCCATTACAAGTAGGTGCAGATGTTATGGTTGGTTCTTTAATTAAAAACTTAGGAGGAGGAATTGCACCAAATGGTGCATATATTGCAGGAAGAAAAGATTTAGTGGCTCTTGCTTCAGAACGTTTAACATCACCTGGTCTTGGAAAAGAGGTAGGACCAACATTAGGTATCAATAAACAAATTTTACAAGGCTTATTTTTTGCACCAAGTGTTGTGGCAAGTAGTTTAAAAACAGCAGTATTTGCAAGTTTAATGTTAGAAAAATTAGGATATCATACTTCTCCTAAATTTAATGAAAAAAGAGCAGATATTGTACAAACTATTGAGTTTGGCAATAAAGAAGATTTAATTAAATTTTGCCAAGGAATTCAAATGGGTTCTCCAATTGATTCAAATTCTATTCCAGAGCCATGGGACATGCCTGGATATACAGACCAAGTTATTATGGCAGCAGGAGCTTTTACACAAGGTTCATCAATAGAGTTATCTTGTGATGCACCAATTAGACCACCATTTGTAGCTTTTATGCAGGGTCGGACTAACATATGAATATGGAAAATTAGGGGTGTTAAAAGCAATTAGTAATATGAGAGAATAGGAGAAGAAGATGAAGGTAGTGATTATAGGAGGAGGACCAGCAGGAATGCTTGCTGCAATTGGAGCAAGTAAAGGTGGTAATCGAGTTTTGTTATTAGAAAAAACAGAGAAGTGTGGAAAAAAGTTATTGATTACTGGAAAAGGTAGATGTAATATTACAAGCCGGATTACCAATAGAAGAATTTATTTCTAATGTACCAGGAAATGGAAAATTTCTATATAGTGCGTTTTCCAATTTTACTAATCAAGACATCGTAAATTTATTACAAAAGCATGGAGTAAAAACCAAACAAGAAAGAGGAAATCGAATTTTTCCTGTTTCAAATCGCTCAGTAGATGTATTAGAAGCATTACTTCAAGAATTAAAGCAAAATGGAGTAGAAATAAAAACAAATACACAAGTAATGCAAATAAGAACCGATAAAGATACAGTAGAGGGTGTTATATGTAAAGACAGAAAAACACAAGAAGATTATTTTATAAAGGCAGATTGTATTGTTTTAGCAACAGGTGGGAAAAGTTATTCTAAAACAGGTTCTTCAGGAGATGGATATGAGTTTGCTAAAAAATTAGGACACACAATTATACCAATAAAACCATCTTTAGTATCTCTGGTTTGTAAACAAAGCAAATTATGTAAGGATTTAGCTGGATTAAGTTTAAAAAATGTTGCCATTCAATTATTAGAAAAAGACAAGAAAAAAATCATATATGAGGACTTTGGAGAAATGTTATTTACACATTTGCGGAGTGTCTGGTCCAATTATTTTAAGTAGTTCTGCTCATTTATTACGAATGAAACAGGTAGAAACTTTTTTAAAAGAAGATAAAATATTATTACAAATTGATTTAAAACCTGCTCTGTCAGAAGAAGTATTAGATAAAAGAATCATAAAAGATTTTGAAGAAAATAAAAATAGACAATTTAAAAATAGCTTAGATGAGTTACTACCAAAAAAAATGATTGAAGCAATCATAATATTATCAGAAATATCACCTGAAAAAAAAGTAAATGAAATTACCAAAAAGGAAAGACAAAAATTAGTTAGATTATTAAAGCATTTTGAATTAACAATAAAAGGATTTGGAGAAATAGAAGAGGCAATTATTACAGCAGGAGGAATTGACGTAAAAGAAGTAGATTCCTCTACTATGGAATCGAAAAAAGTAAAAGGGCTATATTTTGCAGGAGAGATTTTAGATGTAGATGCTTATACAGGCGGTTTTAATTTACAAATTGCATATTCTACAGGATATACTGCAGGAAAAAGTATACAAAATAAGGAAAGGAAACTATAAAATATGTTTTATACCATAGAAAAATCAGTAAATACACAAATAGTAGAAAAAAAATCTAAATTTATTGCAGACTTATTCCAAGTTCAAAATCAAGAAGAGGCAGAAAGTATGATAAAAGATATTAAGAAGAAATATTATGATGCGAAACACCATTGCTTTGCTTATGTTATTGTAGACAATAATGGTAATATAAAAAAAAGATGTAGTGATGATGGGGAACCTTCACGGAACAGCGGGAGCACCAATATTAGAGTTGATAGTTAAAAATTCATTAGGAAATGTTTTGATTATTGTGACAAGGTATTTTGGAGGAATTTTACTTGGAACAGGAGGACTAGTAAGAGCATATACAAGTGTTGCTAAAAAAGGAATAGAAGAGGCCAATATAATTCTAAAAAAACAAGGGAGGCAGGCTCGAGTTTTTGTAGAATATGAAGAGGTTGAAAAATTCAAATATTATTGTAGAAAACATGAAATCAATATTAAAAAAGAGGAATATTCAGATAAAGTCATTTTTTTCATCGAAATGACAATAGAAGGTTTTGAAAAAATGAAAATTGAAATCGACAATTTGAGATTAAAAATAATAAAAATAGATAAAATGGAAGAAAAATACATATAAAATGTTCTTGCGTAACAATGACATTTAAAGAAAATTGAAAAAATTTCCAGAAAAGTATTGCAATTCATTTTAAAAAATAATATAATGCGAAATGTAAAATTTTTACAAATTTTTTATAATAATAGGAGGAATTAAAGTGAAAGACAAGATTACAGTATTAATAGCAGATGATAATAGTGAATTTGCTAACAATTTGGCAAGATATGTTGAACAAGAAGAAGAGATGGAAGTAATTGGTATGGCACGTGATGGGAATGAGGCATATGATATGATTTCTAATACACAACCAGATTTAGCATTATTAGATGTGATTATGCCACATTTAGATGGAATTGGAGTATTAGAGAAAATACAAAATTCTAATTTAAGAAAACCACCACTTTGTATTATGCTATCAGCCGTAGGACAAGATAAAATTACACAAAGAGCATTAGATTTAGGAGCAGAATACTATGTTGTGAAACCATTTGATATAAAATTATTATTAAAAAGAATTAAAGAGTTAAAAAATTATCAACCATCCCAATTTAGGAATGTAACTATGATGTCAAAAGAGATTAAAGCACCATATATAGAGATACCAGAGGCAAATAAAAAGCGTGAAGAGAATTTAGAAGCACTAGTAACCAATGTGATACATGAAGTAGGGGTACCAGCTCATATAAAGGGCTACCAATACTTAAGAGAAGCAATTATGCTAGTTGTAAATGATATTGATGTTATTAATCAAATAACAAAACAATTATATCCAGAAATAGCAGAAAAATTTCATACAACGCCATCAAGAGTGGAAAGAGCGATACGTCATGCAATAGAAGTAGCATGGGGAAGAGGACAACAAGAAGCAGTAGAAAATATTTTTGGATATACAGTATCTGCTTCTAAAGGAAAACCAACTAACAGTGAGTTTATAGCAATGATAGCAGATAAATTACGATTAGAATTAAAATCAGCATAATAGAGGAAAAGTACTTGAAATAATTGTTAAAATTAAATGTATTATTACATAGTCAAAGTGGGAAAGTTTGTAAACTTTCCCACTTTTTTGTAAATAAGAAGGTAGTGTATTACAGTTACATTATAACTAAACATTATGCAAAAATTTGTTCACAAACGCTGGACAAAATGGCAGAAATATACTATACTAAGTAACATAGTAAATAAGAATAGGCAGATGTGGATTACCTCCAATAGAGGAAGCAATATGTATGATAAAAGCAGGAGATTTAATAACAGATTTATTATTACTGTTAAATTAAAATAAACATGTTAAGAATAAACAACTAAATAATGAGTAAAAAGGAGGATAAGTAAAGGATGTTTCGTATAATGAAAAGATTAGTAAATATAGTAATTTGCCGTTTTTTATATCATGTTGAATATAAGAATATAGAACAATTAAATCAATATGATAGATGCTTAATTTGCCCAAATCATTCGAGTATATTTGATCCAGCTTTTATTTTTCCTAAAACTGATAACTTATATATTATAGCAAAATCAGAATTATTTAAAAATCAAATACTAAAAAAAGCATTTAATCACTATCAGGTTTTTCCAATACAAAGAGAAAAAAACGATGTAGGTGGAGCTAGAAACATTATAAAATTATTTAAAAATCAAGATAAAATAAAATTGTTAATGTTTCCAGAAGGTGGAATTTTAACAAAAGAAGTTAGAAAAAAGAAAATTAAAAATGGAGCAGTACATTTAGCAGGAGGTCTAGAAATACCTATTATTCCTGTAACCATTACAGAAAATCCAAGGCTATTTCATAAAGTAATAGTAACAGTAAAACAGCCAATCTTTCCTAAAAAAGAAGTAGTGAACAACAAAGATAAATTAAAGCAAACATCAGAAGAATTATTAAAAGTCATATATTCATAAAATTATTTTCATTACCATTTGATTAGAATTGATTTTATGAGATAGTAGTATATAAAAATAAAGTGAGTGTAGGGAAATTTTAATTGTCCGCTAACTATATAAAAAGCATTTATTAAAGAAAAATCTCTTAGTTTAAGAAAGTATTAATAGTATTTGAGAAATACAAGTGATATAATACCATACAGTATAAGGAGAAAAAGTATGGAGCAGGAAATAGAAAGATATAACACAGATTGTTATATAGGTTTAAGCCAACAACAAGTAGAAGAAAGAAGACAGCATAATTTAGTGAATCATGATATGACACAAAAAACCAAAAGCATTAAATCCATTATTTATAGTAATTTTTTTACGATTTTTAATTTAATCAATGTGCTATTAGCACTTGCTGTATTTTTTGTAAAGTCCTATAAAAATATGCTATTTTTAGGGCTAGTTATGATAAATACGGCTATTAGTACATTTCAGGAAATTCATTCTAAAAGAGTGATTGACAAATTATCATTAATTTCTGAAACAAAAGTACATGTGATAAGAGATGGAAAAGAAGAAGAAATGGTTATCAATCAAGTAGTATTAGATGATATTGTTGTTTTTAGAAGTGGAAATCAAATTGTAAACGATTGTGTGCTTGTAGAGGGTGAAGTAGAAGTAAATGAATCTTGTATTACAGGGGAGGCTGAAGCACTAGTAAAGAAAAAAGGGGATATGTTGTTATCAGGAAGTTATATTGTTAGTCGGCAGTTGTAAGCGGAAAAGTAGAGCATATAGGAGAGGAAAACTATACTTATAAAATTTCTAAAGAAGCAAAATATATTAAAAAAGTTAATTCTGAAATTATGGCAGCTTTAAATAAAATTATTAAAACTGTTTCTATTGTCATTATTCCAGTGGGAGCGTTATTGTTTTTTAATCAATTGGGATTAGAAGAAAATACAATAAAAAATGCAGTAGTAAATACAGTTGCAGCACTAATTGGCATGATCCCAGAGGGACTGGTGCTCTTGACTAGTACAGTACTTGCAGTTAGTGTTATACGATTATCGAAAAATAAAGTATTAGTACAAGAACTATATTGTATTGAGACATTAGCAAGAGTAGATACATTGTGTTTAGATAAAACAGGAACTATTACAGAAGGGAAGATGGAGGTAACACGGTTACATTGCTAAAAATTCAGAGGAAGAAATGGAGAGTATCTTATCTCTTCTTGCAACATATTCACAAGATAATAATGGTACAATGAAGGCAATAAAAGAAAGATTTTGTAAAAAGATAGAAGCAGAAGTAGAAAAAGAAATACCATTTTCATCAGATAAAAAATGGTCTGGCATTTCATTTAAAAATGGAGAAAGCTATATTTTAGGAGCACCAGAATATGTATTAACAAAACAATTTTCAACCTATCAAGATGAAATTGAAAAACACATACAAGATTATCGAGTTGTTGTATTAGCACGTTCATATACTATTTTAAATAAAAACTCATTGCCAGAAGATATTGAATACTTAGGAATGGTATTATTAACAGACAAAATAAGAACACAAGCAAAAGAAACATTACAATATTTTAAAAAGCAAGGAGTAACCATTAAACTAATTTCTGGTGACAACCCTGTAACAATATCCAAAATTGCAAAACATGCAGGAATTGAAGAATATAAAAATTATATTGATTGTAGTAACTTACAAACAGAAGAATTAGAGAAAGTAGCAAACCAATATACTATTTTTGGAAGAGTAAGTCCAATTCAAAAAAAACAATTAATTTCTTTTTTAAAAGAGCAAGGGCATACAGTTGCTATGACAGGGGATGGAGTAAATGATGTAATTGCTTTAAAAGAAGCAGATTGCAGTATTGCTATTGCAAGTCGGAAGTGATGCTGCACGTAATGTAGCACAACTAGTATTACTAGATTCTAATTTTAAATCGATGCCTAAAATTGTAGAAGAAGGAAGAAGAACGATTAACAATATTGAACGTTCTGCAAGTTTATTTTTATCAAAAACCATTTATGCAAGTATCCTTTCTGTTATATTCGTATTTGCACATATGCCATATCCGTTTATGCCAATCCAATTAAGTCTGATGGCTCTTGTATGTATTGGAATTCCGTCCTTCATTTTAGCATTAGAACCTAATAAAGAAAGAGTAAGAGGAAAATTTATACAAAATGTAGTTAGCAAATCCATACCAACAGCATTAACGACAGTAATCAATATAGTGATTGTTGCAATTGTTAGTTGGTATGTGGGAATTCCAAATGAAATCTATTCTACTATATGTGTGATATTAACCGTATTAACAGGATTTATGTTGCTTGCTAAAATAAGTAAACCATTTAATTGGTTGAGAGCAATCTTATTTGTTAGTATGATTATTCTATTTATGATATGTTTTATCATATTAAAAGATTGGTTTTGTGTAGTAATTACCAAGCAATATATTGAATTAGTGCTTTTATTATGTGTGATAGCAGGTATCAATTTTATTATATTTAATGATATAATAAAAAAAGTATTAAAAAATAGAGTAAATAAAAGGAGCAATATATGCGAATTAGAAAAAGAACATGGACAAAACAAGAACTAGAAGAAGCAAAATTTTATATTGATAAACCTCAAGAAAATAAAGGAAAGTGGAAAAGTGCTTTTGATGTGGAAAGACCAATTCATTTAGAACTTGGTTGTGGAAAAGGACAATTTATTGCTAAGCTTGCATGCCAAAATCCGAATATCAATTTTATAGGAGTTGACTTAATTGATACGATGTTAGGGCTTGCAAAACGTAATATTGAAGAGATATATAAACAGGCTAATAGACAAGTTGATAATGTAATCATTACAAGATGTAATATTGAACAAATTTTAGATATGATGGATAAAGAAGATGTAGTAAAACGTATTTATATTAACTTTTGTAATCCATGGCCAAGAGGAAAGCATCATAAAAAGAGATTAACACATGTAAGACAGCTTGAATTATATAAAACTTTTTTAGAAAAAGGTGGAGAAATTTATTTTAAAACAGATGATGATAATTTATTTTCCGATAGTCTTGCTTATTTTAAAAATGCTGGTTATGAAATATTTTGGAAAACATATGATTTACATCATGAAAATATAGAAGGAAATATAATAACAGAGCATGAGAATATGTTTTCGAAGCAAGGAATTAAAATAAAAGCATTAAAAGCAAAATATGGTAATGCTTAAACTTACATAGAAGCTAATCTAAATTTTAACAAAATATTTACGAATTGAACAAAAGACATTGACGAAAAAGGCAAGAAAAGATAAAATAAAAGTAGAAGGACAAAAGAAGGTGATAGATAAGTATGGCAAGAAGAATTGTTAATAAAAAGAAATTCATAAGAGGAATTAGTATTATGGTTATTTTATTCATAATGATAATACTAGTTATTGCTATGATGGTAAAAGGCGTCATTTACTTATTTACAAAACCAACAGAGAATAAGGAGCAAGAAAATACCATTACAGAAACGAGTAGTGAGCCAATAAAACAACCAGAAGACAATAATAATACTGTAGCAATAGGGGTAGCCAATTCAAACACATCTTCACAAAATGATGAAATATTAAAACAATGGAATTTAAAATTAGTGAACAAAGATAATGCAGTGGATAGAAACTATGTACCAGAGTTAGCAGAAGTAGGAGATGGAGTTAAATTCGACAAAAGGGCTATTACTTATTTAAAAGATATGATTAATGCCATGTATAAAGCAGGAATCACAAAAATATGGGTACAATCGGCCTATAGAAGTTATGATAAACAAGAAGAACTGTTTAATAGAAAAGTAGTAGAATATAAAGGACAAGGAAAAGAGCAAGAAGAAGCTGAAAGATTAGCACAAACGGTAGTTCAACGCCCAGAAATGAGTGAACATAATTTAGCATTAGCAGCAGATTTTAATACAGTAACAAATGAATTTGAAAATACGAAAGCATTTACTTGGTTACAAAAAAATGCAGCAGATTATGGATTTATTTTACGTTATCCAAAGGACAAGCAAGACATAACAGGGATTATATATGAATCTTGGCATTGGCGATATGTGGGAAAAGAACATGCAAAAGTAATGAAACAAAAAGGCTATTGTTTAGAAGAATATATTGATTATTTAAAGGGAGCACAAGTAGTATAAAAGACTGCTGAAAACAAGAGTTTTATTGTAGAGGGAGATTATAATCTCCTCTACATTTTGTTTAAAAAATAAAAAAATAAAGGAGAAAAAAATGACATTTAATGAATTAAACTTAAATGAAAAAACAAAAAAGGCGTTAGTTGATATAGGATATACAACTCCAACTCCAATTCAACAAAAAGCAATTCCTGCTATATTAGAGGGAAAAGACTTAATAGGACAATCTAAAACAGGAACTGGAAAAACAGCTTCCTATAGTTTACCAATGATTGAAAAAATTGAAACTACTAATAAAAAGGTACAAGCCATTGTACTTTGTCCAACAAGAGAGTTAGCACTTCAAGTAACAGAGGAAGTAAGAAAATTTTTAAAGTATCAAGAAGGAATTAAAACTCTTGCTATTTATGGAGGACAATCGATTGAAACACAAATAAAAATGCTTAAAAAAGGAGTTCAAATAGTAATAGGAACTCCAGGTAGAGTAATGGACCATATGAGAAGAAAAACATTGAACTTAAATCAAGTAAAAATGTGTGTATTAGATGAAGCAGATGAAATGTTAAATATGGGGTTTGAAGAAGATATAGAAACCATTTTAAAAGATGTATCAAGTAAAAGACAAACGATACTTTTTTCTGCAACTATGAATTCTAAGATTATGAAAATTACAAAAAAGTATTTAAAAGAACCTAAAAAAGTAAAAATTCAAGCAGAAGAATTAACCGTTAATGAAATTGAACAAATTTCCATTTCAATAAAGGAGGCTATGAAAAGTGAAACACTAATGAGACTAATAGAAGTATATCATCCACAAAAAGCAATTGTATTTTGTAATACTAAAAAAAGAGTAGATGATTTAATTGAAATTTTAAAACGAAATCATATTAAAGCTGAAGCACTACATGGAGATATTAAACAATCTGGAAGAGAAAGAATTATGAAAAAGATGAGAAATGGAGAATTTCAAATTCTAGTTGCCACAGATGTAGTAGCAAGAGGAATTGATATACAAGATGTAGAATTTGTTTTAAACTATGATGTACCACAAGAGGAGGAATATTATGTACATCGTATTGGAAGAACAGGAAGAAATGGGAATAAAGGGAAAGCATTTACCTTTGTAGTAGGAAAAGAAAAAAGCAAACTGCAAAGCATTAAAAAATATACCAATGCTAAAATTAAAGAAGGTACTGTACCAACACTTGCCGAAATAAGTAAAATTAGGAAAAATAAAACCATTAAGAAAATACAAGAAGTAATTGATAAAAAAGAATTTTGTGCAGAAGATTTGTTACAGGAACTATTACAAAAAAATAGCATAGAAGAGATAGCAAAAGGGCTAATTACCATATTATATGGAAAACCGAAAGAAGAAAAACAAAATGAAATCACAATAAGGACAAAAAATGGAGAAATGATAAAACTATTTTTTAATTTAGGAAAAAAGGACAATATGAAAGTAAAAGACTTTGTAGGAAGCATTGCAGCAAACTGTGGTATACAAGGAGAAAAAATAGGAAAAATCAATATATTAGACAATTTTACCTTTGTAGAAGTACCAGGAGAATATGTAGAGGATGTATTACAAGGAATGAAAGAAAAACAAATAAAAGGAAAAGATTGCAATGTGGAAATTGCGAAAAGATGAGAAAGTTAAGAAAGATTTAAGAAAGT
>CATLGL010000028.1 GCA_949935895.1 uncultured Clostridia bacterium | reverse complement strand
TACAATACTTACACAATTGTTCATTTTTATTCTCCTTTTTTTAGTTTATTATTGTTGTGTTATTCCTTTGCTTCATTTTTAGTGATTTTCTCATATATTGTTATAATATGTTAAGTTAATAACTTTATTTTAGTTTTGTAATTGGATATATGGCTTTGCTGTTACATCTTCTGTTACTTGGTTTGCATTCATTCCAAAGTATTGTGCCATAACATCTCTTGCAGCTTCTGCTGTATAACCTCCATGTCCTCCATTTTCAACAAGGATAACAACCGCAATTTCAGGATTATCAAATGGGGCAAATCCAATAAACCACGCATGTGTTTTAGAATTGATATTGTTTTCGTCTCCCGCTTGAGCAGATCCTGTTTTTCCTCCGAACTTCAATATTGAAGTTTTTAAAATAACTATAAGCCGTTCCTCCTCGTTCACTGGTAACCGATCTCATTCCTTCTAGTACTACTTTTAAATTTTCTGGATCGATAGTAATTCCATCATCCTCTTCTTGTGTAATTCCTAGTTTTTCATTAAAATAAGCTTCATATTCTTCTTTGGCAACCTCTGTTCCATCTACTTTTTTAATGGATTTGATGATGGTTGGGTTTACTACATTCCCTCCATTTGCTAACATGCTTGTGTATTTTGCCATTTGAATTGGTGTAAATTGATTGTCTCTTTGTCCAATTGCAGAAGAAATGGTATTTCCTGGGTTCCATACTTCTTTTCCATTTCTCTGGTTTAGTTTTCCGGGTTGCTTCTGTTGGTAATTCAATTCCTGTTTTTTTGCCTAACCCAAAGTGTTTGGTATAGTTTGCCAAATTATCAATTCCCACTCTTCTTCCTGTTTCGTAAAAGAAGTAGTTACAAGAATGTTGTATTGCACTTGTTACATTCATATATCCATGTCCACTATGTTTCCAACAATATGGTTGGTAGTCTTTATAATATGTGTATCTTCCTGTATCATTAATTTTTTCTGTTTTGCTAATGGCTCCTGTTTGTAATCCTGTTACAGCTGTTACCATTTTGAATATAGAGCCTGGTGGGTATATTTCTTGAATTGCTCTATTTTTCATATTATTGTCTTTGTATATACTCCATGTTTCTGGATCAATTCCAAAGGTAAATTTAGATGGGTCATAATCTGGGTAACTAGCAAGTGCTAATACTTCTCCTGTTTTTACCTCCATTACCACCATAGCTCCTCCTGTTGCTTCTGATACTTCACTAAATCCACCATTTCTAATTTTTTCAATGTTGTTTTTTAACGCATTTTCTGTTACTGCTTGTAAGTTAGCATCTATGGTCAATATTACGTCTGCACCTTGAATTGCTTCTGATTGTGTATTTTCACTTGTTACTGTACCATCTACTGCCATATCGATTTGTTTAATTCCATCTGTTCCCCTTAAATATTTTTCGGCAATTCTTTCAATTCCTGTTTGCCCATAAAAATCGTTTATGGTGTATCCATTATCTTTTTCTTGTTTATATTGTTCATCTGTAATTTTTGAAGTATATCCTACAATATGAGAGGCTAATGTTCCTTTTGTATAATATCTTACTGGTTGTGTAATGGTATTGATGCCTGGGAATAAATCCTTTTGTTCATTAAATATATTAAAACTTTCTTTTGTTATGTTGTTTGCTATAATAACCGACTTAGTTGCACTATACCCTTCTTGTGCAATATGGTAACGCATCGCTATTATTTTTCTTGCTTCTTCTATGTTATCATTTTGTACTTTATACTTCTCTTTAAATGAATAAAAGGCCTCCTCTGCTGATAGATTTTCATCTAATTTATTACTGGTTTTCCATTTTTTTTGTCTTTTTTCATCTTCATAGGTAAATGAAAATGGATTAACACTAATGGGAAAATCATCTATAAATTTACTATTGTTTTCTTCTAACACCTTGGCAATTCGAAGTAGTGCATTGTTTAATGTATCATTATCGATTTTACTTTTATACATTTCTAAACTAAAGCTTGTAGTAGTATCTACAATTTTGGTTCCGACTTCTATCGGTTATGGCGCCTCTTGCTGCTTTTAATGTACTTTCACGTGTCAGCCTTGTATTTGATGTTTCTCTATATTCCGCACCATGTATGATTTGAAGATTAAATAGTTGTATTAGTAAAATAACACCTACCAGATATATGGCTGTTATTGTAAGGTTATAACGAAATTTGTAGTTTGGTTTTGAGTTTGACTTATTGGTATGGTATAATTTCACCCTTGGTTTCCTCCTATCTTAGTTTTTTTAAAAATACCTAGTTAAAATGTTTTTGCCTCGGAAAGCTTCTTCTATATAATAGCCAACTTTTTGTAGCAATGGATATAGTATAATAACTAGCATGATATGATATATAATTTCTATTGTTACAATTTTTAAAAAAGGTATTATTTCGAAGTTAATTGAAACCATTACATAATTTAAAACATAATTTCCAAATTCATATAAAAATGTAATGGCAATTGTCATTAAGATAATTGTAATTCGGCTGTCTTTTGAGAAATTTTTATCTAAAAATCCACCTAATGCTCCTACTATTCCTAGCATAATACTAGTAATTCCTATTTTTTTACTAACAAAAAAGTCTAACATTAATCCAATTCCAACTCCTAATGGAATGCCAACTCGCTTTCCTGCAAACAATCCTATAAATAGAATATAAATGATGAAAAGATTTGGTGAAATTCCTGCAATGGTAAACCAGTTAAAAAAGTTAATTTGCAAAAAGTATAAAATTAAAAATGTTACTATCATTCCGAATAACAATGACTGTGTTTTTCATTCTATTTTTCTCCTTCTAACTTACTAGCCACTAACTTGTCATTAGTTATTTTACAATTACTAATACAGTATCTACTTTGTTAAAATCTACTGCTGGTTCAATGATGGCATAACGATCTACAATGTTTTTGGTTGCCATTACTTTTTTTACAGTTCCTACTAAAATTCCTTTTGGGTAAATTCCTCCCATCCCAGATGTTTCAATTTTGTCTCCTGGTACTAGGATAGCGGTAGTTGGAATATAGCTTGCCCTTAATACTCCTGTTTCTTCTAATGTTCCTTTACAAATTAGGTTGTCTTTTGAAGAAGATAGGGTGGTACTGACTGTACTTGCTGTATCAATAATGGTTTGCACTTTTGCTGTACTATTGGTAGTAGAAATGACATATCCCACTAGTCCTTTTTCTGATATAACAGTCATGTTTGGTTTGATTCCATCTTTTTCTCCCACATTGATAATAAATACATTATTATAATTGCTAAAGTCCTTATTGATAATATAAGCTGCTTTTGTTTCATAGCCTCCATATTGTTCTGTTAATGCTAAATATTCCTTTAAGGTTGTATTTTCGTTTTTTATAATTTCAAATTCTCTTAGTTGTTTTTCTAGGTCTGCATTTTTTGTTCTTAATTCTTCATTTTCTTGCTGTAACTGGTTAATATTTTCAAAAAATGTATGATTTCCTGTTATTTTATTTTTTAAATAGGTTAGTCCATTTTGGACTGGCATAACTACAGTTGAAACAATGTTTTCAATATATGATAAATTTTGTAAATTCATATTAGATACAAATACAAGAATAACTAGTATGATAATGGTAATTACAATTCCTATCAAGCCCGTCTTTTTTTTATTCATTCTTGCCTCCTATCTTGTTTTTAATTTCTTCTTGAATTAATTAAAACGTTTTTTAATCGGTCTAAATCTTCTAGTGTTTTTCCAGTTCCTTTTACCACACAGTCTAATGGATCACTTGCTATATATACTGGCATTCCTGTTTTTGTGCTTAATAGCTTGTCTAAATTTTGAATTAAGGCTCCTCCTCCTGCAAGCACAATTCCTTTTTCCATAATATCGGAGGCTAATTCTGGTGGTGTTTTTTCTAAGGTTGTTTTTACAATATCTATGATTTCACCAATTGGTTCACTCATGGCTTCTTGTACTTGTGTTGAGGTAATTGTAATGTTTCTTGGTAAACCTGTTGTTAAATCTCTTCCTCTTATTTCTTTTGTTGTTTCTGTCATAAGTGGTAATGCACATCCTATTTCTTTTTTGATTTCTTCTGCTGTGGTTTCTCCAATAGCTAAGTTTAATTCTTTTTTAATATAACTTACTATATCAGAGTCTAGTTCATCTCCTGCTACTCGTAATGAGTGACTAACAACAATTCCTCCCAAAGAGATAACTGCAACCTCTGTGGTACCTCCTCCAATGTCTACAATAATACTTCCGACTTGGTTCTGATACATCTAGATTTGCTCCAATTGCTGCTGCCATTGGCTCTTCAATTAAATAGACTTCTCTCCCTCCTGCTTGAATGACAGCTTCTTTTACTGCTCTTTCTTCTACCTCTGTAATTCCTGATGGAACTCCTACTACTACTCTTGGTCTTCCTACATTATATTTTTTACAAACTTTTTCTAAAATGTTTCTTAACATGAGTTGTGTTGCTGTAAAGTCAGCAATAACACCATCCTTTAATGGTCGTACAGCTTTTATTTGTTCTGGTGTTCTTCCTAACATTTCTTTTGCTTCTTCTCCTGTTGCTGCAATTTCTCCTGTTCGTTTATCAATTGCCACTACTGATGGCTCTTTTAAAATAATTCCTTTTCCTTTTAATGTAACTAGCATATTGGCGGTTCCTAAATCGATTCCAATATCTTTACTACCAATTCCAAATAATTTCATTTCACTCTCATTTCCTTTCTTTTGGCTTTTGCCCTTTGTTGTTACTATTTAAACTATTGTTCTTATAATCAATTTTACATTTATGGTAATACCCTATTTATAAACAGTAACTTTTATTTGATTATTAGTTATTTTGGACTATTTCTTCTTTTTCAATACACTTTCAAAGCAATTATCTCCAATAATGACATGATCCATTAGCCTTATTCCCATAACATCTGCACATTCATAAAGTCGATCTGTTAGTCGAAAATCATTTTGGCTTGGTCTTGGATCTCCACTTGGATGATTATGTACTAAAATGATATTGGGTGCATTCATTTTTACAGGTTCTGCTAATATAACACTTGGCTCTATTGAAGCAAAATTAACTCCTCCTAATGCGATATCGATATTTTTTAGTAAAACATTTTTTGAATTTAATATGAGTAATTTCATAATTTCTCTTTTTTCATATTTTAACTCGTCCATTAATAAGTTTGCTACATCTTCTGAGGTTTTAATCACTGTTTTTAGAAATTGAATTGGTTTTGACATTCTTTTTGCTAGTTCACAAATAGCCATTATTTGCATGGCTTTTACTTTGCCAATTCCTTTAATTTCCATTAGTTGTTCTATGGATACTTCTTGTAGAAATCGTAAATCCCTTTTTGAACTTTTTTGGTTTAGTTTCAATATTTTTTGTGCTAGTCCAATGGAGGTATCTTCTTTTGTTCCACATTTAATGATAATGGCTAATAATTCGGAATCGGTTAAGTGTTCTTTTCCATACATTTGCATTTTTTCATAAGGTCTCTCTGATTCGGGGAGTTCTTTCATTTTTAAACTCATTTTGTTTTCTTCCTTTCTTCCCCCCCATATATGATATTAAACTTTACGATAAATGAAGATTGCCAGTGCCATACCAATAATACTTGAAATATTGATTTTTACTTGTAAACCAAAGGTTAGTTTTACAACATTTAAGTCAAGTACTATAGGACTGGTAAGTCCAAATTCTTGTCCATATGATAACCACCATAAAAAATCTACTTTAGCAGCTAGTTCTCCTAATAATCCTCCTATTACTAAGCCTGATAAGATAAATACTAATAGAATCCATATGTTTTTTTCTCTTGTTGCCATAACTCCTCCTTCTTTTTTTGCTCCCTTTTTTCTTACGTTTTTATTATTTTCTTTATAGTATTATATCTTCATATGGTATTTTTTTCAAGTAATCTATGGGTATTTTTTTATTTTTTTATTGGTTTTTTCTTTTATTTTTTATTTTGTTGTGCTATATTATTAGTATCGTTTTTTTGGTTATTTCATATAGTATAATATTACATTTTATTTTGTTACCAAAAATTGTTTCTTTCCATCTTGCAAAATTCGTAGTATAATATTATTAGAGGAAAACTTGGGAGGTAAGTTAAGTAAATGAAAATTGAAAAGTTAAACGATGATAAAATTAGAATTACCTTAAACATGGAGGATTTAAAAGAAAACGACATTGATTTTCATTCCTTTATGTCTAATTCGATTGAGTCTCAACATTTGTTTATGACAATGTTAGAAAAGGCAGAAAAAGAGGTTGGATTTGTAACAGAGGATTACCGTGTTATGATTGAAGCTCTTGCTACATCTAATGGCAATTTTGTTTTGACAGTAACTCGTATTTGTCCAGAAGGCTCAAAAAATACATATCGAAATCGAAAATTAAATATTAAGAGAAAAATACCTAATTTTGATGTTAAAAAATCAATTTATTGTTTTAATTGCTTCGAGGATTTTTTATCATATGGTGAATTTTTAAAGCATGATGTGTTGAGTAATCTTGATGCTTTATCCTCTAGTACAAAGTTATATGCATATAACAATAAGTATTATTTTGTTATTAAAAATATTAAAATGAATCAAACCTTGTTAATGAATTTTGCTTCTTCTATTACTGAATTTGCTGAACTTGTTAATGAAGCGGATTTATTTGAAAGCAAATTACAAGAATACCGGAAAAGTTATTTTTAAAAGCCGTGCAATTTCTAATTGCTTAAAATATTTTGTAAAATAAAAAGCAGATTAAAATCTGCTTTTTATTTTAATATAAATAATTTTGTGGGTTTTGTGCTACCCCGTTTACTCTTATTTCAAGATGTAAATGATTTCCATAAGAACGACCTGTGTTTCCAACTGCTGCTATAACATCTCCTTGTGATACTTTTTGTCCTGCTTTTACATATAGAGCACTACAATGTCCATATGCTGTTTCAATTCCATTTCCGTGTGAGATAACAATGTAATTTCCATATCCACCATTATATCCTGTATTTGAAGAAACTACTGTTCCTGATGCTGCTGCTTTTATTGGTGTTCCTTTTGATGCTCCTATATCAATTCCTTTATGAGTTGAACCCCATCTTCCTCCAAAACGTGATGTAACAGTTCCTGATATTGGTCTTATTAGGTTAATCCCTATTGCTACTTTTTTTCCTGAAGTGTTTGAACCTGAAGCATATTTTACAGAAGAAGAAGGCGCACCTGCACTTCTGTTTGTTCCAGAACCTGAACTTGTCCCTACTGGTTGTTCTTCCACTTTTTCATATAATTTTGAAATAACTTCTTCTGATGATACAATGTCTTTTGGTTCTGCAAAGAATTTTTCTCCAATGGAAACTTCATCTTTATTTTTGCTGTTTTTATCTTTTAATCCTTGTACTGCTTTTTCTGCCTCTTCAAATGTTGCTACATATAGTTTTTCTTCTTCATCGTCTAAAATAACATAGTATTTATAGTAGGCTGTACCAGATTGTTTTACTTTATTAAAAATTTCATCATCGTTTGTTTCAATATCTTTCTTTAATAAACACATGCTATATTCTGGTAAGTTATCTACTTGAACAAAGGCGATATTTTCTCCATCTCCATTATCAATATAATCATTGATTTTGCTTTGTAATTTACTTTTATCCTTGGTGTATCCAATAAATTCTCCATTTACTGATACACTGTAGGTTGGTTTATATATAAGGGTGATACCTGCTACCATTACAATACTTGCAATTATAATTAGGGAAATAACTTTTACCCAAGTTCTAATATGTATAAATAACTTTCTCATATGTTTTTATATACAACTCCTTTTTCTTAAGTTACATTCCTTAAAAGGGTATTTGGTTTCCGTATTTTTTCTTTTTGTAACTTTCCTTTTTTCAATTTGTTAGTGTTATTCTATCGTAAGTATTTTTTTTTCACAATTGCACTATATGTTTGTGTGTTTTGATTATTTTTGTTTATATTTATTTTTCTTTACTTTTCTTTGTTATTCTCCCTATATCTTATATTTGTAATCAAATTGTAATATTTCGTCGAAATCTACGGCTTTTTAGCGTTTCAAGTTTTTTAATTTTTTTATTTCTGTCTTCAATTGTTTATGAATTCTTCTTATCATTTAATAAAAATCTGTATGTTGCTAAAAGAGGGTGTCCTAAAATAGGAACCCTCTTTCTAATTTTTTTTATGCTTGTAGTTCATTTTTAACCGTATCGATTTCTGTTACTGTTGCTTTTTGCGCTGGTTTGTAGTATCCTTTTGTTTGCGCAATTTTGAAAAGCTCATATTGAAAGCTTTCATCATTATTTCTAATTTGTTGTAATGTTTGTCTTAACCCCATGTTTTCACATTCTGAAATTGCGTTTTGATAGGTTGTTAAGTCTGATTTAACATTATCTAACATATCATTTACCATTGTTTTTTCGTCCATAATAACCTCCTAATTATTTAAAAATGACATTAGTTTTTGTTTTGTGTTTAATGCATCTTGTGCTGATTTTGTAAAAATTTGTTTGATTTGTGGGTCTACCGCTTGTGATGAGTAATTGTTTAATTTTTGATAAGCTGTTTCGTGTGCTCCAATTAGATGTCTTAAGTTTTGAAGCTCTACTTGGTTTAAATCTGCCATGAAAATCCTTCCTTTCTAATTTTATCTTTTATTAGTTTGTACGAGTTTCTATTTTTTTATTCAAATTTTAATTTTATTCTTAAATAAGGGCATTTTGCTTAACTGGTTTTTGAAGTATTGAAAAATATCTGCCATTTACTTTGCTTGGGAGATTAAGTGTTGTATATGGAAAAATCTTATGTTTTATTAAGATAGACTTAATTGTTCCTTTACAATAAGAAAAATAGATGTTTATTTCAACATCTATCTGCTTTTTTGTGTTTATATAATTTCTAATCCTGCAAATTTAGCCATTAAGCGTTTATGTCCTACTTTGTCAAATGTAATATCTACTTTTAAGTCATCTCCTTCTTGTTCACAATAATTGATTGTCCCTTCTCCAAACTTTTTATGATATACACGTTTTCCTGCTTCATATTTTGATAAATCAATCGGTGTTGTTTCTTGCTTATGAGCAAATGTATTTAGAAAGCTTTCTGCTGTTCTAAAGTTATAGTTACTATTTTGAGTTTTACTAATGGTATTGTTCATTTCTGTTTTTGTTTGTTGATTCATTTTGTAAGAGGTTACTTTTGAATTTGATTTTCCATATTGCCATGAATATGGTGTTTCATAATCTACTTCTTCTTTTTGATTTTGAATTTGTTCTAAGCCTTCTACATTTTCATATGGTATTTCTTCAATGAATCTTGACATGGCATTATAACTAGTAGAACCAAAAATAGTTCTATGTTTTGCACAAGTAAAACATAGATTGTTTTTTGCTCTTGTAATCCCGACATAACAAAGTCGTCTTTCTTCTTCTAATTCTTTTGGTTCTCCAATAGATTTATAGCCAGGAAAAATACCTTCTTCCATTCCTACTAAAAATACTGCTGGAAATTCTAGTCCTTTTGCGCTATGTAATGTCATTAGTGTAACACTGTTTTGATTTTCTTCTAAATTATCTATATCACTTGATAGTGTAATGCTTTCTAAAAACTCGGAAAGTGTATTTTCTGCTGCTTGCTCTTCAAATTCAATAGCAACTGTTAGAAATTCTTCTAAGTTTTGAATTCTATTTTCTGCTTCTATTGTATTTTCTATTTCTAAAGCTTTTGTATATCCTGTTTTATTTAAGGTTTCTTTAATTAAGTCTGAAATTGAAAGTTCGTTTTGTGCTTGTCTTAATTCCTCTATGGTTTGGATAAACTCCCTTGAGTTAGCATAAACACGATTTAAGCCATATTCAACTGATTTTGTAATAACCTCGTACATAGAAATTCCATTTTGCTCTGCTATTTTTTGTACCTGCTCTAGACTTGTTTTTCCAATTCCACGTTTTGGTTCATTGATAATACGTACTAAGCTTAAATTGTCGTTTGTATTATGAATTAATCTTAAATATGCAATTATGTCTTTTATTTCTTTTCTTTCGTAAAATTTTAATCCTCCAATAATTTTATATGGAATGTCTTCTCTTACTAAGATTTCTTCAATGGCACGAGATTGTGTGTTCATACGATATAAGATTGCAAAATCTGAATATTGATAATATTCTTGTGTTTTCAAATGGTTAATTTGTTCTACAATATAGCGTGCTTCATCATACTCATCTTCTGCTTGATATACATTTGGCAAATTTCCTTCTTCATTTTTGGTCCATAATTTTTTATCATATTTTACTTCATTGTTTTTGATAACAGAATTTGCTACATTTAAAATGCTTTGGGTGCAACGATAGTTTTGTTCTAGCTTGATGATTTTTGTTCCTGGGAAATCACGTTCAAAGTTTAAGATATTGGATATGTCTGCTCCTCTAAAGCTGTAAATTCCTTGGTCATTATCTCCTACTACTGTAATATTTCCATATCTTGATGCCAATAGTGATACTAACATAAATTGTGCTTTATTCGTATCTTGATATTCGTCTACTAATACATATTTAAATTTTTCAGAATAGTATTCTAATATATCTGGATTTTCTGTTAAAATTTTTATGGTAAAATTGATGATATCATCAAAGTCAATTGCATTATTCTCTCTTAATCTTTTTTGGTACATTGTATATACACTTGCTATTTTTTCTTTTCTAAAGTCACCATTTGCTCTTGCTGCATACGTTTCAGGCTCCAGCATTTCATTTTTTGCATTACTTATTTCTGATTGTATTATTCGGTCTGTAAACATTTTATCATCTATATTTAAATCTTTTAAGCAGTTTTTTATCATATTTTTTTGATCACTGGTATCAAAAATAACAAATGAAGAATCAAAGCCAATACGTTCAATGTACCTTCTTAAAATACGAACACATATTGCATGAAATGTACCAATCCACATATCTTTTGCTACTTCCCCTACTAAGCCTTCTACTCTTTGCTTCATTTCATTTGCTGCTTTGTTGGTAAAGGTAATTGCTAATATATTCCATGGTTTTATACCTATTTCTTGTATTAAATAGGCTATTTTATGTGTTAATACTTTGGTTTTTCCACTTCCTGCTCCTGCAATTACAAGGCTTGGTCCTTCATAGTTTATAACTGCTTCATATTGTTTGTCATTTAGTCCTTCTAATATTTCCTTCATGTTTTTCTCCTTGTTACTTTATTTACTACAATTTTTTTTAGAAAAAGTACTCCATAATTCCTGTATAAATTCCCCATGCTAATTTATCTTGATATTCTTCTTGTAATAGTTGTTTTTCCTCTTCTGGATTAGATAAAAATCCGCATTCTACTATACTTGTTGGTATTTCAATGTTTTTCATAATATATACATTATCTATTTTTAATGGTACTCTATCGTTTTGTTTTGGTATTGCTTGGTTTAGATTGTTTTGTATTGATGTCGCTAATTTTTTACTTTGTTCATTTCCTTGCTTGAAAAATGTTTGCCAACCATAGTATTGTGATTGTGGAATTTTATTAAGATGTATGCTTACAAAAATGTCAGCACTTGAATTATTTCCAATTTTTACTCGGTTTTTAATATCTGATACTTTCTTTTGTCTTAATGTCTGTTTATCTAAATCATATATTGCTTGTTCATCAGAGCGTGTTAAAATCACATGACATCCACTTTGTTCTAATAATGTTTGTACTTTTAATGTAATTTTTAAATTTGTGTCTGCTTCTGTTACCCCATTTCCGTGAACTTGCTCCTTGGTCTTCTCCTCCGATGTCCTGCATCAAGTATTACTGTTTTTCCACTAACAGGTAGTCCTACTGTTTGTGTTGTTTCATACATATGGTTTGAGCCTAACAAATAACTAAATATTGAAACAAAAACAACCCCTAAAATAATCATCATTCTTTTTCTTTGTAATAAAATCATATTTATCTCCTATTTTACTTTTTTCTATATATATGATTTTATTTATTTTTTTATGAATGATGTTTTTTGGGAGGAATTACTATATTGTAATTCCCTTTTTAATTTCTTCTATTAATAGCATAACTACTTCCCATCATCGTTTTTGCTATATGCTTTACCTGTGCTCCAATTTCTCCTATTTCTAAAGTGTTTTTAAATCTTGTTTCATCTACCTCTACTACTCCAATAGAAATTGCTGTTAATGGAAATTGCTCCATAATTCCTCTACGATTTGCAACCTCTAGATATCCCTTTTTGGCATCTTCTTTTGCAAAATATTGTATAATTTTTTCATCAAATTCTTGTATTATATCTTTACATATTTGTTCATAATTGGTATCAGATACCATAGCAATAAAATCGTCTCCTCCTATATGTCCTATAAAACTACTTTCTGATGTACTATTATGAATATTTCTTGAAATGATTCTTGCTGTAAATTTTATCATTTCATCTCCTTTGGTAAATCCATATAAATCATTATAGGCTTTAAAGTTGTCTAAATCTAAATATAATACAGCAAATTTTTCTTTTTTAAGTAACCTTTTCTTCATTTCGGTTTGGATTTGTACATTTCCTGGAAGCCCTGTTAATGGACTTACTCTTCTATTCATATACATTAGTCTTACTAAATTTTTAATGGTATAGTATAAATATTCCTCATCAAATGGCTTTACAATATAATATTCTACACTTCGCTTCATAATGGAAATACCATGTGCTCTTTCACTATTATTACTAAGAACAATAATGGGAGTAATACTATTGTCTTCATCTTCTCTAATTTGTTTGCATAGTTCTAAAATATCCTTATTCGTTCCATCTTCATTTATCATAATAAGTGCTGGTATACTTTTTAATGCAATATCAATGTCACTTGTTTTTACTCCTTTAAATTGATACTCTTTTTCTTGTTCAAATATTTTTTTCATGTTTTCAATTAGTTGATTATCATCATCAATGATATAAATTTCTTGTACCATATGTTTCTCCTTTAATCTTTTCCTTTTCTGGCATTTTCTTTTTTCTCTTTTAAATATTCATTGATTTTTTCTATTGTTTCAGATTTTATTGTTGGAAATGCTTTTTTTAAATGGTTTGTTTGTCGAATTAGTCTTCGTTTTAGTTTGGTTTGTTTATATTTTAATTCCTCTATGATTGTTTGTAAATTTTCTTTGTTTACTTGCATTTTGTCTAATTCTTCTATTTTTTCTTTTATCATACTGCTAATTTCTTTTAATCTTTCTAGTGTTGGTTTGATATTACTTACTTTTATTACACTAACAATGGTATCTGCTATTATGGCAATTCCTACCATAATGGTATTAAAAGTTAGAATATTAGCTGGAATCAAATCAATTTTTTGTGCAATAAATGGATGTACTAAATTGATAAAGATAACACCTAATATGCCCCAGAATATTGAATTTAATAGGCATACTCGTCCTTTAATATTAAATTTATTTTGTGTATAATCCCAGTATTTTGTGTGAAATATTTTTTCTAATAACCAACCTACAGCATATTCCCATACAGATAGGCTAAAAAATGCAATTATAAATAATACTATGATGTTTCCTCTAAATCCTTGTAAAAAGAAAAACATGAACATAGCACCAAACCCATAAATTGGACAAAACGGTCCATATAGAAATCCACTATTAACTGGTTTCTTTTGTAAATAGGTTTTTAATACTGATTCCATTACCCATCCAAAAAATGAATAAATCATAAAATAGGCTATTAGTTTAATAATGTATATGTAATTTTCCATTTCCTTCATTCCTTTTTAGGCATAATAGAGAAGGGGTTAGCCTTCTCTTTTATGGTTTTTATTCAACAATACAGATTCCATTTTTTAATTCTATTATTCCGCCTTCTTTGTTTTCTACTGTTATATCAACATGGTTTTCTCCTTGTTTTAACTCTTGTGCATGTTCTATTACTTTTTCTTCTCCCCCATTGATTTGATATTTTTGACCATTTAGAGTAAAGTTTATGACTTTTATTGCTACTTCATCTTCTACATGAATGATTAAATAGTTTTCTTGTTGTCTTACTCGAAGTGTTGGTCTTCTTACTCCTTTTACTTCAAGTTCTTTAGTTGTTATCATATCCTCTGTGTTAACTGCTTCTACTCTTAATGTGTTTTGTCCCAATGGTATTTCTACTAATTCATCAATTATTTTTAAATTTTCAACGTTTGCTTTTACTGTTGCATAGTTTCCACTATTCCATGTATAACGAATGTATTTTAAACCTTGTGCATCTTGTACTTTTATGCGTATTTTGTTCTCTTTTGTTAATAATAGTTCAATTACTGGTTTTCCATTTCCATCTAATACATATTCTTTTACATAGGTGTATTCATTTCCATCTATGTCCTTTACTGTTAGTGTTAGTGTATTATTTCCAAATGGTAATGTAATTTCTTCTGATATTGTTAATTCGTCATTTGTTTGAATTGTTTGGTCTACTCCTTCATTCCAGTGATAGGTTATATTTTTTATTGCTTTTGTATGGGTAATTGCGACTAAAATATTTTCTTCTGTTCTTTGTATATTAACTTCTGGAGCTTTGTTTTGGGTTTCTTCATCTCCAGTATTTTTTCCTATTATCATAGCATATGAACCTTGTCCAATTAAAATAATACCTAAAATAATCATGGCAATTGCAAAAAATATAACAATTTTGTTAATCTCAATTGGTCCACTCTTTTTATTTTCTGTTTGTAATATTTGATTCATATGGAATCACACCTCTTCTTTCTTCGAAAATTATATCATAAGCCTTTTTGCTTGTAAACAAATTCTTTTAAAATATTATATAAAAATTGTAGGTTTGTCAAACATATGTCACACTCTCTTAGAAGTATCTATATTTGAAATACCTAATATGTGTAATCTGCTCCTCTCAACTTCGTTGCTGTCCTTAAGAAAATTGATAAAATGTTCCATTT
>CATLGL010000027.1 GCA_949935895.1 uncultured Clostridia bacterium | reverse complement strand
CTTAATAATCTTTCTAACATTTTAATAGCTATTTTACTACTTTGCCTTGCTTTTGGTCCTGTTCCCATTCCATCACTAATGGCAATTAAATATTTTCCATCTTCTAGTTTTAAACTTGTTGTCATATCTCCGAGATATTGGAGAACCTTCTTTTGTTTTTCTTGCAATTCCTAATTGCAAATTATATTTATCCTCTGATGTATAGGTATTAATACAAAGCTTGGTATCCTTTTTTTGCCCACAATTATTTTTTTGAAGAATAATTCGATCATTTAATACTTTTGATAATATTTTTTCAAGTCTTTCAATTGTGCATCCTCTTTTTTCATTTTCATCACAACATGTATCAATATAGACATTGATTTTGTACCTTCCTGTTTTTTCTTTTCTAATTTTTAAGTCTTGGATATCAATTTTTCTTTCCTTTGCAATTTTTAAAATTTCTTCTTTTTCTATTAAAAATTCCTTTGTTTCCTCCTCTTGTTTTTCCATATTGCTCGCTAAAGAAGATATTACTTTGGATACACCATCTAATTGATTTACCATGCTTTTTTTGTTTTCTTCCATTTTGTGCTGCCATATAAAATTAACTTTACTCATACTGTAAGCATTGTTAATTATGGTTATAACCTGCTCTATGTCTTTTTCTATCTTAAGACTAATTTCGGCATCATCAAATCCTACAATATAGTTATTATGGTTTTCTAATATTTCTAATAATTCTTTTCTTGTTATTTTTTGGTTTTCTAATAAGTGTTTAAAAATATCTGTCATCATTTCTGAGTTTTCGATATTTTGCATATCGTCATATAAAATATTTTGTTCTAAACCTTCTAAATTATTTTGTAACTCTTCCATAAAGATTTTTTGGTTTTGTTCTTGTTCAATTTCCTCTTCTTCTACTAAAGTAGATGCTACCTCTTTATAGGTATCTGCAATTTCTGAAATGGTTTCTGACATATTGTTTAGTTGTAAAATCGTTTCTTTATTTTCTCCTAATACATTGGTAGAGCCTGGTTGTAATAGTTTTGTTTTTCCAAACAATTCTTCAATGTCAATTTCAATATTAGCTGGTACTAGCAATAGTCCTAAAGAGGCAATTAAAATTTCTTTTAAGTAAATGATTTGTCCTGTATTTCCATTGGTTACATAGGTTAATATGGCATTTCCTAAAATAAAACCTACAATAACCCCAAATTTGCCAAATCGTGAAAAAATACCTGCTACCATTCCAGATAGAGCATAAGAGGCTATAATGATTGGTTCTTCTTGCCCAATTAACCCTAAAATGGTTCCAATGGTAATCCCTGTAGTTGCTCCTACTAATACTCCATTTTTCCATCCTAATACTAAAACAACTAATATGCTTAATATGGTTTTTAACTCAAAACCAAAAATGGCAAATTCTCGAAAACTAGAAGCACAAATAGCAATTAAAATGCTTGCTCCTATTACTTCTTCTATAGCAAATGCTCTCTTTTTTCCAAATTGATCAAGCACAATTAAAGAATTGACAAATATTTTATAAAAAATAAAAGAGGAGATTCCCATTAAAACACTTACTAGTAAATCATATACCATAAAGTTACCAAATATCATGTTAGCTGCTTGTACTAAAAATGTAGATATAAATACATGCCTTCCAAGCTTTAATCCTTCATTTTCATATTCTTGTCCTTTTTTAGGTCTTATTAGTAATGTCATTACAATAAAAATTAGTGAGGTTAATAAATAAGATACGGCATGTTGGCCTCCTAGTCCTACCCATGTACCTATTAGTGTAATGATGTACACAAGCATTGCTGGAATCCTTTTGGATAAGCATGCTGCAAAAATTGCCATTGAAAATGGTGCAATCCCATTAACACACTCTATACTAGATAACATGAAGCATGCAATATATACTAATAGCCTTTGCTTTGTAAAGGCTGTTTTTAAAAATCCCTTCATTTTATTTTGTTGATTGTTTGTTTCTTCATATTCCTCTTGGCTTATGTCTTGTCCTTGGATATTTTGAAACATTGTTACCACCTCTTACTTTTTTAAATATCGGTATCTATTTTAATCTTAATCTTTTGAATAGTTTGTCATATTTAGTACTTTATTTAAAAAAGTTTTTGACGTTTTATGATACGTTTTTTGGTTATATGACTTTTTCTTATGTTAAAAAATTTTTTCATCATTATTTTATACTATTTTGACACTTTTTTCAATGGAAAAAACAAAAATAGTACACAAATCAATTTATGTACTATTTTTGTTTTATAATATTATTTGTCCTTACGCATTACAAATTTTTTGATTAAGACAATTCCTGCAATTAGAATAAATGCTACTGTAGTTGCTAATACATAGTAAATTCTTTTTGAGCCTGTTGGTGGTGTAATAATAATTCTACCATCGTATTTATATCTTTCTCTTAATCCTGATTCTTGGTTAATTTCATCATATCTACTTGCTCCTGATGCATCATGCTCACGTGGTTGTTCTTCTAAGCTTTGATTTCCAGGGATTGCTCCATGGTCATATCTACCATTTGTGCTATCAATTTCAACAATTTCTGTCATGTTATTATAAGTTAAGTCATCCATTGAGCTTTCTGCTGAAATCGTTTTCTTTAAGGTTAAGGTACTTGTTACACTTTGTCCTGGATTTAATGCTGTTGATGTAAGTGGATTGTTCTCAGATGCTTTTAATATGGTGGTTTGTGTGCTTAAATCAACTAAGTTTACATTTTGTCCTTTGTCATTGTTAATTAGAGTTGAAGAGCTTGGTGTTTGTATTTCCTCTTTTTTAACAACAGTCCATAATCCATTATTGTCTGCTAAATCAAAGTTTAGATTATTAGCAACATAGTTGATAATATTTTTTGCTCTTTGTATTCCTGTATGTGCTTCACTGTTGTTGGTTACTGTGATATTATAGGTTACTTCTAGTTTTGAACCACTTAGTAATTCATCATCTAGGATTACATTGATTAACTCATCTTTTTCGTATGTATCTGTTTTTGCAGTATGAAGCCATTGATAATTATTTCCATTGTCTACAAGAACTTTAAAGGTTCCATCATTATTATTTGCTAGTTCTAGTATGGTGTTTCCATCTGATGTTGTTACCTTGATATGTTTAATATCTTGGTCTATGGTTAGTTGTGTTCTTGGTCTTTCTACTATTCCAAAATCTACTCCTGTTACTTTATAAGTATAGAATAGTGTGTCATTTCCTCCTTCAAGTTCTTTTTCGGTATACTCAATTTCAATTGGAATTTCTGCTGTATATGCATACATGTAATTTCTTCTTTCCAATTCCTTCACAAGTTCTTTATTGTGGTTATAATTGTCAACATGTTCATTTGTTGGTTGTGCTTGCGTAAATTCATTAAAGTTTGAATTTCTTTCATTTTCTCTTAATGTTTTTTGGTTAATGTATGAATTAAATACTTCTGCTTTATGGTTTATAATTTCTTTTCCATATTCTGTTTTTGCATAGCTAATTACTTGGCTTCTTCTTGCTTCATCATCCCTTGCATCTGAACTCTTCTTTATAGAGGTATCATCATACCAGTAGTAATTACTATTTTCATATTTTACAATTTTTTGATTTTCTGGTGCTGGTACTACATGCTCTTCTGAATTTTTGTTGCTATTATTGGTCTCGTATACTCCTTTTAATACATCATCTGTTGTATAAACATGCTCTGTATTTGATTCGATAGGTGAACGTCTAAACTCTGTTGCTTGATAATCTTGTCCATTATAAGATGTATCATTTAAGATAATGTATTCCTTACCATATTCCTTGCCACCATTTTTGTTTTCAAAATTCTCTCTAAATGTTCCACCAAACTCATTTAGATACTCTTGTTTATATTGAGAATCTTTTGTTAATGCTGTTTGTTCATCTGCACCATAAGTAAATCGAATTGTATAATCTCCTGGCAGATATGCTCCAAATCCATACCATCCATTTTTATCTGTATATGTGGTTGATCTGACATACATTTTTTGGTCTTTTATTTCGACTAATTCTACTTTAATTCCTGCAATTCGTTTATCTTCGTTTTTACCAAAGTTAATCCTTCCATCTCCAAATCTTGTTGTACCAACATTAACAATGTAGTCTTCTTTGCTTGCTGTTGCTCTGTTCGTTCTTTCATTAGAAAGTGCTTCTTCAAATACGTTTCCTTCCATGGTTCTTGAAATACGAACAGAATATACATATGCTGGTGCTCTTGTTTCATCATCTTCTAATTCTGTTTCTTTATATACATAAGTATCTGGATTGAAATTTCCTGGGTTTGAGTTTCTATCAATTAATCCCATGGTTTTACTTTCAAGTTCTTGTTGACGTGTTTTATAGTATTCGTGATTATATTCATCAAATAAAACATAACTTCTATATCCGTTAATTTCTGCCATGTTATAAGTAAAGAATTTATTTCCATCTGGTACACCATTTTGAATTAGTGTTGCTTCTGGATTGATTAGTCCAAATGTTACATAAATGTATTGTTCTGTATTGTCTTTATATAATTTTTGTTCATTTTCAGGTCTTAGATATTTTGTTTTATATCCTACGGTTTCTTTATCTTTTCCTACTCTCCAAGCTCCATTTCCATTAGGATCTCTCATTCTAGTTGCTTCTCCATACATTGATGTATCACTTGCAATTACTTTTCCAATTTCTTTACCATCTTTATCTCCTACATATGCATTTTCAAATTCATAATTGCTGTCAAAGTAATCTACTACTTCTGTAATTGCACCAACAACACCTGATGTATTGGTAACAGTAAGTTTATAGGTTATATGGATTTTTAGTTTATCTCCATCTTTTAGTCCATAATTGATATCTCTCCATTGATAGTCTTTTGGAGTATCATCATCTACTTGGTTATCCTCATTATCATCTTCATCTAGTATATTATCTTCATCTTCATCAAATAAGTCCATACCATGATTCGTAATTGCATTGTTTTGGTTATTACCATTTACAATTTCTTCTCTTCTAAATTCATGATTATAACTTCCATCATCGGTAATAGCGTCATTATTTAGAGATTTTATTAGTTCGTCTGTATTTTTGTCTTCGTTGATATATTTATCTCTTATTTGATTTAAATAGAAGTCTTCTTGTACTTTAACTGCTTTGTCTTCTCTTTTTCCATAAGTATAAATAGTTGATTTTCCGTTAATATCTAGTTTTGATTGATATACATCTTGTGATAGGTTTAAATCAAAAGTATGTCTTGATTTAATTCCCAAGTTAATGTGTAATTGACAATATGTTCCACTATAAATTGGCAAATATTGTTCTCCTGCAATAACATTTGGTGTATAATCGATGGTAAATATATCAATTAGTGGATATCGGTTAATACTATAAGCACTAATTCTACAATCCATTACAAATTGTACTTTTCTTTTGGTTTCTTCATCTGCATTATTCCATGAACTTACATCTCCAAATTTTCTTGCTACTTCTTTAAATAAGTCTGCTACTTCTTCTTGTAAATATACTTTATTGTAGTCACCTAAAGATTCTCCAAATACTTTATTTCTTATCTTATAATTGTGTGGATAAGAACCAATTTCTTTAAATAGGCTATTAAAGTTTGCACGGTTTCCACTATGTCCTTGTGCTTCTTCTGTTGATTTAGAAACAATTTCATGATTTGCTTCTGTTTCTTTTTCTGGTATTACATTTGTATATAACATTCCATTATATGTAAATCTTACATAATATTTTTGCATTGCATTTAAGTGTTGGAATTCATAAAATCCATCTTTATTGCTTAATTGAGTATGAGGTTGTACTAAATTTTGTTCAATTACATCTTCTGTTTTACCACAACTTGGTAGGTAGTAATCAATGGTTACTCCTTCTTGTTTATCACATGTTTTTGTATATGTAATACTTTCTTTGGTACAAGTCTTCTCATAATATCCTAAAAATGTAGCTGTTGTTTTTCCACATATTAATGCTTCTCTTTTGTCAATTGCTTCCAATATATCATTTCCGTCATCATCTTTTTCTCCTGTTTTTCTAAATATATTTCCTTCATCATCAGTTTTTATTACTTTTACCTCTTTGTCATTTTCATCTTTTATTGTTACATCATTTCCGTTTTCATCTTTTACGGTTGCAATTTCATCTTTTTTTATCTTCGTACTGCCAATTACAATTTCATCTTTTACACAATTTAGAGTATGTACGTGGTATACTGGTTTATCAAAACATGCTCCACCTTCTTTTGCATTTCCTTTATGAATATGTTGTGCACAAGTATTTTTGTATCCCACGATTTTTCCATCCATGTTACAAGTAAGAATTTCTTGGGTTGGTATTCGATTTCCATTTTTATCTACAATATATCCATTAGCATCAACTTTTGTGTTTTCATCAATTTTTACATCTTCAATAATAATGTTATTATATTTATCTAATAGATTTCCATCTTTATCTTGTTTTAAGCATGACCTATAATGTTGATGATAAATCGGTTCTGTAAAGCAAGCTCCTCCATCTATTTCATTTCCACTATGAATGTGACTTGCTTGTGCATAGCATGTTCCATATGAAGTTGTACTTCCACTGTGTGTATGATATACAGGTGTAGTATAACATCCTGTTCCTTTTGTAGGATCTCCTGTATGTGTATGTTTTATTACATATGGTAATGCCACTGGATTTCCATTTGCATCACATAATGTTACTTCCACTCCAGGTAAAGCTTCTTGGTTGTTTTTATCAAATAAATTATTACCTAGATTTATTTTTCCTGTATCTTGGTCAAGAAAAACCGTTCCTGAAAGCTTCATTGTAAGATCAATTCCACTTGGTACCATAGTTAAAATAGCTTGTTTCCATATTTTTTGGGCTGTTCCAATTGCTAACATTAAACGTTGAGTTTCTCCTAAAGGTTCTTCTGTGCATCTATATCTTGTTCCAGCATAATATTCTGTTATTTTCTTTTTATGTGGTTTTCCATTTTCATCTAAGTATGTTCCTCCTTCTGGATCATCTTTTTCATGACCATTACAATCTACTTCTGGATGTTTTGATGTAGCTGGATTATTTGGTCCTTTTGTTTCTGCTTTCCACCACACTTTATAAGTATGTCCTATATATTCTTGCATTTTGGCATCACAATGATCTAAATATTGAAACATAACATCTATTTTATCAACTCGTGTTGCTCCTGTTGATTGAAATCTTAAATAATATTCTTTATTGTTTAATGTGTCCGATTTTTTATAGCCCAGTTGTTGTATATCTATCTTTTCATTACGGTTATTTAAGATTTCAAGATTTCCTTGCTCTATTGAAAATTGCCCTGCATTGGTATATACAATTAAATTTTCAATATAATCAAATTTATTTACCCCTCCATATTGTCCATCTGGATATTGCATCTTTAATGGTCCTATGGTATATTTTTGAGTTTGTTGATTAACTCCTATTTTTACTTCTCCTGTTAAATCTTTTAATTTATTTTCAAAAGAAGGTTTTATGTCTTCATAAAACTTCATATATGCTTTTCCTTCTTCTCCTGCTGCAAATTGTTGTACCACTAAACTGACACTAGATGCCCATGTTGCTTCTGCTGCTATTTCAGTTATAATCGTTCCTTGTTCTTCAAAAATATTAGCTAAGTTATATGCCTCATCTTGATGAGAAAGTGCATCAATTAACCCTTCTGCTGCTTCATACTTTATATAATACTTATTACCTGACCAAGGAAGTTCTGTTGCCTCACATGTCTGGCAATCATATGATTTGTCTTCTGGTAAATATGTATTGATATATTTATCATAATCTGCTTTTGTTATGGTTGTAGAACTACTATTAAAGCTTCCTCCCCATTGTATACAAAAAAGTACTCCATCTGAAAAAGCTGTAGGATAAAAATGCTGTTTGCCTAGAAAAGTTTTGATATATTGTTCTACTTCTCCTTCGTACACACTAAATGCTTTTACTTGACTCATCATTCCTAGTACTAATAGAGCTATTATCAATATCATTAGTATTTTTCTTAATCGTTTCATTATTTTACCTCCTTCCTTCTAATCTTTTTTTAATACTTTTTTCTTAATTAGGTAAATTCCTACTGCTAAGATTGCAACTGTTGTTGTTGCTAATAAAATATACATATATATTTCACCTGTCTTTATTCCAACAATCACATCTGCACTACTATAATCATCTTCATTTTGTATTTTATTGGCTGGTGTAGAGTCCATATCTGCTAATCCTAAATCGTTATAGCTTTCTGCAATTTCTGCTGTATTGTTGATGATTCCCATGTTGGAATCCGTTATTTTCTTTGTTAATAATAAGGTAACTTCTTTTGTTTCTCCTGGTTTTATTAACGTATTTGCTAAACTTGAATTGTATAAGTTTGTTCCATCACTACTGGTATACCATTCTTGGTTTAGTTCTGAACTAAATTTCATACCTGTTGGTAAATAGTCTACTATTTTTTTAGCATATCCTGCTACTGCACCTTCATTGGTTACTCTTATTTTATATTCCACCATAATGGTACTTCCATTTGCTGTTTTACTGTTTAAATCTAATTTTGCTACTTTTTCATCCTTATATTCATATACATTGTTTCCTTTTACATCACTTACTGTAATTTTGCTAACAAATTTATCTAAACGTAAATCAAATTTTGGTGATACAACTAAACCAATATCAATATTCGTAATATTTTTGGCATCTAGGCTTAGTTTATCGCTTACCCCTGCTAGTCTGTTTGTTCCTTCATAGGTTACTTTCATTTGAACTGCATCTGAATTTTTGTCATCTGTTACTCCCTCTTGTTTATATAGGGTTACACCATAATTTCCAGCTTCATATAAGAATATTACCATATAATTTCCTGGTTTTAAGTTTGCAAAATGGTATTCTCCTTGTAAGGTTGTATTTTGTTTTTTATCTTTTCCTGTTACTACGTCTTTTACAATTTGTCCATTATCTGCATTGATTAACATCACTGGCATATTTGGCATTCTTGGTTCTTGTTCGTCACGTTTTCCATCGCTATTTTGGTCTATCCATGCAATACCAGATATTGAATACGTTCCTTCTACTTGTAGATTGTCTCCTGTACTTGGGTCGTCAGTTCCTGATTGTTTTGCAACAATGGTATGTCTTACTTTATTTGATACCATTTCCGCCATTCCTTCTGCTTCTACTTTTACAATGTTTTCAACCTCGCGGCGGCTTTCTCCTCCCTTTAATCCTTCTACTTTTGCTCTTAAGGTTATTTCTAATGCCTGTTCTGCTTTTATTCCTGTTGCTGTAATTTTTACATTATTATTTCCAACACTTGATTGATAGTTTTTACCATCTAGTGAGTATTGTACTGAATCACATACTAATCCTTCTGGCAAAAAGTCGGTTACTACAATATCTCTTGCAGGTCCTTTACCAGTATTTCTTACTACAATATTGTAAATAATTTCATTTCCTACGGTAACTTCTTGTTTTGTTTGACTTGATAATAACACACTTAATCTTGGTTTTTGTACTTGAACTGTTACTTCATTTGATTTTATTTCTCTATCTTTTGTCTTTACAGTAACACTGTTGGCAATTCCTTTGCCATATTCACCATCTTCTAGTCCTGTTACAATAAAATCTGCAAGTATTGTACAACTGTCAACTGGTTGTAATGTTCCAATACTCCAAGTTAATATATTATTTTCTTGGTTAAAGTGAGCTTCTTTATTTGATTTTTTAAATACTAGTCCTTTTGGTATTTGGCATATCACTTTTACATTATCTTTAATTTCATGATTTACATTTTTAATTTCTATCAAGTAATTTACAGTTTCTCCCTCATCTCTTGGATAACTTGCAGGTATTGTTGTTATACTAATAGTTGCATTGATATATCCTTGTACTAGCGTGCTTGTTACTTTATTGGATGTAAATACATCGGCAAAATTTTCTACACTTACTTGGGCTTGTGCTTCAATTGGTGCGGTTTCTGCTCTTTCTTTTTGTCCATTTTCTGTTTCAATAACAGGTAAAATATAGGTTTCTACTTGATATTGTATTGTTTTTGTTTCATTTGGTTTAATAACATCAATTGTTTGTGTATATGTTTTTCTTTTTGAATCTGTTACTTGAGATTTTTCATCTTCATCTCCTACAAAGTAAATATAATTTGTGTTTTCAGGTATACTTCCATTAACTATCACATTTCTTACTTCTGATTTTCCTACATTTTTTACAGTTACTGTATAGGTAATAATCTTACCTTCTTCTACTTCTTTTCCTTCCATATCGGATGTCATTGCTACTTCTAGTTCTGGTCCTTCTCCTGTTGCTACTCCTACTTTTGTTGCAACTGCTTTTTCTGATATGGCTCCCTCTGGTTTTATATTATCAAAGTATACAACATAATTTGCATATGCTTGCATGTTGTAGGTTAAGTTTTCTGGTATTGCTACATTATAGGAGAAGTTTAGTACTGTTCCTGTCGCCATATTGCTATTTACTACGATTAAATAAGATTTTACTTCTGCTAAATTTTCTACTGTTTTACTCCAAGCATTACTTGCAAGTGTTACATCTTTGGTGGCTTCACTGTTCGTACTATAATAAATTTCTAAGTTTTCTATAGCAATTCCTTCTAATTGTATTTGGCTTGCCATTTGTAAAGCAAGATTTGAGCCAAAGTCCTCGTTGGTATCTGCATTTTTACTTCCTGTTGTTGGAATTCTTCCTAATATACTAACATGATTTACAACATTAGCATAGTTATTGATAACACTCATGCTAACAGTTGCTTGTTTTGCTTCTTTTCTTACCTCTAGTTGTCCTACTTGCTCTTGTGAGCTCATTGAGGTAACTGCTTCTTTTTTTGTATTATAACCTGTAATAGAATTTGTAGTAACAATTCCTACTGGTGCTACTGCTCTTAATGGTGTTTGGCTATATCCTCTTTGGTTTGTCATACTTCTTGCATGAGTTACCTCCATTTGTTCATAAGAGGTTGCTTGTTCATTTACTACATATACCTTCATAATATCATTTGAAGTTGGTGTTAATTGTTTTAATGTAATATCTGTATTGATAATAAGGTTTGCTCCTTTTGAGATTTCGTCTGTATTGTATTTTGTTTGTTCTCCCTCCATGTTCACTACAAGTACAATATTTCCATTTGAATTTACATAGCTATTATAGTTCTTTATGGTTAACTCATCATCAAATAATAAATTGACATCTTTTATATTTATTTGTTTAATATACTGTGGTAGTACTATTTCTACTGTTGGATTTTTATATAAATCACATGTTATATCATTTGATTTTAAAATTACTCTTAATTCTACATTTTCATTTGTTACAACTGTTGATAAGTTTTCATTACTTACTGAGGCTTCTATTTTGGTGGTTGGTGCAACAAGCTCTATAGCATTTGTTGCTATTACATTAGAAACAATGGTGTCTCCTACTTTTGCTTCTATGTTTGTTGCTACTTGTAAAGTTTTAAAACCTTCTACTTGTTGTTTATTGTATGCTGTATTTCCTTTTAACATTTTTTCATGTCTTATTTCTAATTTTCCAGTTATGATTGGAGCAGTTGTTTGTATTTTTATTTGATTTATTTGTCCTTCATAATTAAATACATAATCTCCATTTTCATCTACTTGTGTTTCTTTATTAAAGGTTGCAAGGATATCTCCATTTAGTGTTGTAATATTTAGTCTTCCTTCTTCTCCCAACATTGTTTCTAGATTTTTTTTACTAATTTTTGTTGTTTTATAATAAGCATAATGATTATCTGAAATACTGGTTGGAGCCAATACTCCTTCTCCATTTACAAAGTAATCCATATCTTGTGTTATTTCTAATGCATCAACTAATGCGGGATAAGAAACATCGATAGTTACCTTTTCTTCGTATGGTGTTTCTTTTTCTAACTTTGTATATAAATATCCCTTACTAATTGCTTGTGGAATTTGAATATTACCTGTTACAATTTGCCCTAATGCTTCTTGGTTAGAAATTACTAATTCATGACTATTTGAAATTTTGGTTTCTACACTATTATATGCTTTTATTTCTGAGGTTACTTTTTGTATTGCTTGTAAGGTATCTATTTTATCTTCATATATATATGTTATGATATATTCATCTTGTATTCCTTTTAACCAAGATACTTGATTGTTTTGTTGCTCATTTTTGGTAGTAATTGTTAAGCTTCCTTTTTCTGTATCAAAATCCCAGTTTTCTTTACTAAAGCTATCTACTCCTTTGGCATTTGTTGCAAGGATTCCATTTACTGTTACATTTACACTTACTGGATTTTTTTCATTTACTTTTGGAACAGTTACTACTATATTGGTTTGTTCTATTGGTAAGGTATTGTTTTGAATACCACTTCTTATTAAGGTTTGTACAATAGTTCCAGTTTTTTCACCAATTTGATATGGTATAAAACGGACTAGTTGTTGTTCTAATATTCCATTTGCCTCTCCTATCCATTCATTTCTTGTTTGAATGGTTTTTTTAATAGATACTTCTTTTCCATTGTCTCCTACATAGGCTCCTGTTAATACAATATCATTTATTTTGCTAAAGCTTGATATATCAAAATTATCTTCTTTTGAAGATACAACAGGAATTTCTAATACTATTTGAGTACCACTATTTATTTGTTTTAATGCAATTTGATTTGTAGTTTCGTTAATGTTTTCTATGTATTCTAACACATCATCACTACGTTTTATTTTCATGTTACTGTTTGTATTATTTTCACCTAAAACTTGAATATTAGCATTTTTTAGGTATCCTTTTTTCACTTGTACTAATAAATGCAATTTTAAGTCTTGTTTACTCATATTTTCTCTAATGGTGTGACTTGAATTTCCTTTCTCGTTTGTAAAATATGCATCAAACATAACATTTTCGTTGTTTGTTACTGTTTGTTGATTTTCTAAATGGTCTGTTGTTGCATAAGTATTACTTGCATATACGCCAAGTAATATAAAGTTTGCACATGTTAATGTCATCACTAACAGGCTTGCTAATACTTTTGTCCATAATTTTTGATTCATAGTAATGATTCCTCCTCTATTTTTTACACACGTACTTACATTATACGCTTTTTTCAGCCTTTTTTCAAGACTTTATTGCATTTTTTTAAGTTTTTATGTAAAACATTTTTTGGTTTCGTATTTTTATATATATTTAATTAATATTTTACTCTGTTTTATTTTATTTTCAACCTTGTACTAGGATATCTTTTTTATTATGATATTCTTATTTCTTTAGGGAAATTTGGTGTTTTGTCTATTTATGACAGTTTATGAATTTTATATTAAATTTGTATGACAAAAACGTTTAAAAATGTCGAATACTACTTGCGGCATAAGTGTTTTACTACTCATTTTGTATGTACTTTTTTGGAACATATTTCCATCTAATAACATATACTAATAACAAGGATTTTAATTTTAGTAATTAAGGAGGCTTTGTATAATGGATTCAGATTTTATGAATAATATGGCAAATATGCTAAAAAATGGGGATTTTTCTGATGATATAAAATCAAAAATGAATCAATTCTTTAATCAGAATACGACCTCTTCCTCTAATACGAATTCTAATGATGCCTCTAATGATACTGCTTCTCATTCCAATAGTATAAATCCAGAAATGTTACAAAATATGATAAAAATGTTTATGAACCAATCAAATTCTTCTAACTCTTCTGATGCTCATACTGCTTCTTCAAAAGAAGATAATTCTCCTAATTTTGATATCAATATGTTACTAAAAATGAAGTCTATTATGGATAAAATGCAAGGCTCTAAAAATGACCCTAGGTCTAATTTATTGCTTTCATTAAAACCCTATTTAAAGGAAAGCCGAAAATCTAAGTTAGATCAATATGTACAATTATTGAATATGACAAAAGTTATGGAAGCTTTTTCAGAAAATGGTGGTGAGAAAATAAAATGATGTATCATTACCCTTATTCTGGTTTTCCTTATTATCGTAATTATTCTAGGTATGGTTATCCTTATTCTACTTCTTATCCTAATTCATCTTACAAAAATACTTTTTCTAAAAAAGAAAAAGCACCTGTTATACATAAAAAACAAGTGTCTTCGCCCTCTTTTGATACAACAAAAAAAGAAGAAACCTCTTCTACTTCAGAGGAATCTCCTTTATTTCAAATTTTTGGTATCAATTTGTATTTTGATGATATTTTACTGGTATGTCTTATTTTCTTTTTATACCAAGAAGGAGTAAAAGATGAAGGTCTTTTTATGGCACTTATTTTACTTCTACTAAGTTAAACCCTCCTGCTATCAACACGAGGGCTTTTGGTTTTTACTCTAATATAATTTCATTCTCACTTATATAGGCATATGTCTTTTTTTCTTGCTCCTGTGTTCTTTCCATTTCTTTTACAATATTGGCAATTCGAATTTGTGGAGCATCTATTTCCATTGCCGTAATCATTGCTTTTTTATTCCCTTTTGCTCCTGCATGAGCTAGTCCTCTTAATGCACCTAAAATCACTACATTTTCTCCTGCAATTACTTCTGCTCCTCTATTAACATCCCCTATAATAACAATGCTTCCTTCAAATTCTACTTTTTTTCCAGAGCGAAGAGAGCCCCTGTAAAATTTCGTTTCAGAGGATTCGATTTCTTCTGAAAAAGCTTTTTTTATGCCATGTAGTCCCAATACTTTAGGGCTATCAAATTCAACATTTACTTCTAATTCTTGTTTGATGATATTTTGTACCATTTCCATCTCTTTTGTTTTTAGTACTTTTCCTGTTACGAAAATAGGTGTTTTTTCATTTTGATATAATTTCTTTAATTCTGGAAGTTTTTCCTTTAAGCATTCCTCCATTTCTTCTTCCTTAGCTTTTTCACTAATCTTTAATGTAATTTCTTCTTTTCCTAATACAATACTTACACA
>CATLGL010000026.1 GCA_949935895.1 uncultured Clostridia bacterium | reverse complement strand
CCTTCGCAAAATACCATTCTATTTTTTATATCACTTTTTCATTCAAATAACAAAACAACATTTTTCATAAAATAAGTATATCTTATAAAGAAAAGAAAATCAACTCTTTTTTGACAAAAAATTGATTTTCTTTCGACATTTTTCGTGTTTTTTACAATTTAATTTATATGATTTTCAATTTCTTCTTTTATTTTTCGGATAAAGCTAATAATCTCCATAGCCCCTTTATCTCCTTCATTCCTTGAACGAACACCTATTGTTTTTGATTCTTTTTCTTTTTCTCCAACAATTAACATATAAGGTATTTTTTGCATTTGTGCTTCACGAATCTTATAACCAATCTTTTCATTTCTTTCATCAATTTCCACACGAATACCAACTTCTTCAAGTTCGTTTTTCACTAAATTTGCATAATTTATATATTCATCTGCAATTGGTAAAATTCTAACTTGAATTGGCGAAAGCCATACTGGAAATGCTCCTGCAAAATGCTCTGATATAATCCCTATAAACCTTTCAAATGAACCAAATAATGCTCTATGAATTAGTATTGGAGTTTTCTTTTCTCCCTCCTTATCTATATAGGATAAATTAAATCTAAGCGGCAATTGAAAGTCTACTTGAACAGTTCCCATCTGCCATTCTCTACCTAAGCAGTCTTTCATTTTTATATCAATTTTAGGTCCATAAAATGCTCCATCTCCTTCATTGATTCTATATTGATTTTTTCCGCATAATTCATCTAACACTTCTCTTAAATTGTCTTCTGCTTTATTCCATAATTCTATATCTCCCATATAATCTTCTGGTCTTGTTGACAATGTTAATTCAAATTCTAATCCAAAAATTCCGTATAAATATTTCGCTATTTCAATTATATCTTTAATTTCAGAACCAATTTGGTCTTCTGTAATAAAGTTATGAGAATCATCCTGTCTAAACATTCTTACTCTAAATAAACCATTCAATTGTCCTGATTTTTCATTTCTATGAATAACGTCTATATCATTAAATCTTAAAGGTAAATCTTTATAACTTCTTTGTTTTGAAGCAAATATTTTTATTGCATTTGGACAATTCATTGGTTTCAATGCTTGTTCTTTTCCATCAGAATCTGTTAATACAAACATATCCTCTTTATAGTGCTCCCAGTGTCCTGAAATCCTCCATAATTCACTACTATTCAATTGAGGTCCAGAAAACTCCATATATCCTCTTTTTTCATGCTCTTTTCTCCAAAAGTCTATTAGTATATTCATCATTTTTAATCCTTTTGGCATCCAGTATGCCATTCCTGGTGCTGTTTCATCAAAAAAGAATAAATCTAATTCTTTACCAAGTTTTCTATGATCCCTTTTCTTAGCTTCTTCAATCCTTGTTAAATACTCTTCTAGCATACTTGCTTTTGGAAAAGAAATTCCATAAATTCTTTGCATGCTATCATTATCTTGATTTCCTTTCCAATATGCAGCAGACGTTGATAATATTTTCATTGTTTTTACTTTTCCTGTTGTTTGTAAATGTGGTCCTGCACAAAGATCAATATATTCTCCTTGTTGATAAAATGAGATTTCTTCATCTTCTGGTAATTCTTCTATTAGTTGCACCTTATAATCTTCTTTTTGTTCTTTCATTTTCTGAATCGCTTCTTGTCTTGGTAAAGTAAACCTTGTTATTTCTAAATCTTCTTTTATGATTTTGTTAACTTCCTCTTGAATTCTCTTTATGTCCTCTTCATCAAATGGCTTATCCACTTTAAAATCATAATAAAATCCATTTTCAATTGCTGGTCCAATTCCCAATTTTGTATTAGGAAATAATCGTTTTACCGCTTGTGCCATAATATGAGTGGTTGTATGCCAGTATGCCTTTTTTCCCTCCTCTTGGTCAAATGTTAATATATTGACATTTGCGTCTTCTTGTAATCTATATCTTAAATCCTTTACTTCTCCATTTACTTCGGCTGAAGTAGCAATTCTTGCAAGTCCTTCACTAATAGTTTTAGCTAACTCCAATACTGAAATTCCTGATTTTACCTCTTTTATTGAGCCATCCTTTAATTTAATTTTTATCATACTTTTTCCTCCTTTTTTATACAAAAACACCCCTAGGCATTTTTGTTTTATACCTAGGGGTGCATATTACACGGTTCCACCCTATTTTTTTACTTCATTTTAGATGATAACGGAATCACCGTCTAGTTTTTCTAGAAACCTAAATGAGGTAGTTTTTCGATATCTGTTTTCTTATACCTAGCTTTCAGCCTATGGCTAGTTACTCTCTGTTAGAAACCTTGATTCTACTTTGTCTCATTTTTGTTTTTTTATTTATCTATATTTTATCATATACTTATTTTTCTTTTTTGTCAACTCATTTTAGAAATATTTCTATCATTTGCCAATATTCAGACTACATTTTATCTATCTAATTTGGTTTACTTCTTTTTGTAATATCTCAATTTGTTCTTGTAATGTTGTTATTTTATCTTGCTTTTCAAAACCATGTACAAAATATCCTATTACAAACCCTACTACAAAAATTCCAACTACTAGAAGAACACTTTTTATCCATTGCTCTTTTTGATACATTTCTTTATCATATATCTTCATTTTATCCCTTCCCTCCTACTTTTTCTTAATAGCCTGATTTTCCAAGAAGTCTAAACATATTTTTCTTATATTCTTCTACTCCTGGCTGATTAAATGGATTAACTCCCAATAATTTACCAGAAATAGCACAACTAAGTTCAAAAAAGTAAATTAAACTTCCTATTGCTTCCTCCTCTAGCTTCTCTAAATGTATTACTATATTAGGTACTTCTCCTGTTACATGAGCTTCAATTGTACCTTCCATCGCTTTTTTATTAACATAATCTAATGTTTTTCCAGCAACAAAATTCATACCATCTAAGTTATCCTCATCTTGTTTAATTGTAATATCGATATTAGGATTATCAACTGCAAGAACTGTTTCAAATAGATTTCGTCTTCCTTGTTGAATATATTGTCCCATTGAGTGTAAATCTGTTGTAAAATCAACTCCTGTTGGAAAAATTCCTTTCTTCTCTTTCCCTTCGCTTTCTCCATATAATTGTTTCCACCATTCTGTAAAATAATGCATTTTAGGTTCATAGTTTACTAATATTTCAATATTTTTATCATTTTTATATAAAATATTACGAAGAACAGCATATTGATAACATTCATTATACTTTAAATTATCATCTTTATATTTATCCTCTGCTATTTTTGCTCCTATCATCAATCTATCAATATCAATTCCTGTTACAGCAATTGGAAGTAATCCTACTGCTGTTAAAACAGAATATCTTCCACCTACATTATCTGGAATTACAAATGCTTCATATCCCTCTTCTGTTGCAAGTGTTTTTAATGCTCCTTTTTCTTTGTCTGTTGTTACATAAATTCTTTTTCTTGCTTCATCAATTCCATATTTACTTTCTAAAAATTCTCTAAAAATTCGAAAGGCAATAGCTGGTTCTGTAGTTGTTCCTGATTTTGAAATGACATTGATAGAAACACTTTTTTCCCCTATCATATCAATAATATCATTCATATAATTAGGACTTAGGTTATTCCCTACATATAAAATTTGTGGTCCATTTCCTTTTCCATAATTATAAAAAGTATGAGTCAAGCTTTCAATAATTGCTCTTGCGCCCAGATAAGAACCTCCGATTCCTATGCATAATAGTACCTCAGAATCTTTTCGTATTTTTTGTGCTGCTTTTTTTATCCTTTCAAATTCCTTTTTATCATAAGTTGTTGGTAATGTTAACCATCCTAAAAATTCTCTTTCATCTTGCGATTTTTCATGTAATTCATTATGGATTTTTTTTATTTCTTCTTTATATTCTAATATATCTTCTATTGGGATATTAGAATATTGATAATCTAATTTTATATATGACATTTTCTTTTCTCCTTTACCTTTTGTATTATATGTCTATTCTATACTAACTATTTAGGTTATGCAATAATTTTTAAAAAATAACTTCCATTTTTTTATTTCTTAACATATAATGAAAGAAGATTAAAATATATAATTATATATTTTACAATACATAAGCTTTTAGGAGCGTGTAAATATGAAAAAAATTTTATTTGAGGGTTGTGCAACAGCTCTTATAACACCTTTTTCCGAATCGGGTGTTAATTACGAAGCATTCGGTCGTTTTATTGATTTTCAAATTAGTGAAGGAATTAACGCTTTAGTTGTTTGTGGAACAACTGGTGAATCTGCAACTATGACAGATGCTGAAAGAAAGGAAACATTTGCTTTTGCTGTAAAAAGAGTAGCACGGACGTGTACCTGTTATTATCGGAACTGGTAGTAACTGTACTAAAACTGCTATCGAACTTACCAAATATGCAGAAATTGTTGGAGCAGATGGTGCACTTATTGTAACACCTTATTATAATAAGGCTACACAAAATGGATTGATTGAACATTATAAAGCAATTAGTTCTCATACAAATCTACCTATTATTATGTATAATGTTCCAAGTAGAACAGGTGTTAATATTTTGCCAAAAACCTGTTTAGAGCTTTCTAAAATCCCTAATATTGTTGCCATTAAGGAAGCTAGTGGTAATTTATCACAAGTTGCTGAAATTGCATCATTATGCCGGCGATAATTTAACAATTTATAGCGGAAATGATGATCAAACAATACCAGTACTTTCTCTTGGTGGAAAGGGAGTTATTTCTGTTCTTTCTAATATTGCACCTAAAAAAGCAACTACAATGGTTCGTGATTATTTAGAAGGACATTATAAAGAGGCTAAAGATGCTCAATTAGAAGCAATTCCATTAATAAATGCTTTATTTTGTGAGGTAAATCCAATTCCTGTAAAATATGCTGTTACTTTACTTGGCTTTTCATCTGGATTACCACGACTTCCTTTAACCTTCCTATCTAGTACAAATCGTACTATTTTAGAAAATGAAATGAAAAAATATGGATTATTATAAATTTTCATTAAGTTTTTCTTAAAATAGAGACAGTCTTGATTTTTTATGATATAATGAAAAGAGTGAAAATAATATACTAAAGATTTATGGGGGATGAATTTTTATTTATGATGTTACAAAAAGAAGAAATTGAATTAGTAAATCAGACTGAATTTGATTTCATTATACAAGATTTAGTTTCAAATGAAACAGTGCAAAAAATGAAACTTTATAAACAACATTATGATACTTCTTGTTTTGAACACTGTAAAAATGTTGCTTATTATAGTTATTTAATTTGTAAAAAATTTCATTTTGATTACATTTCAGCTACTCGTGCTAGTATGTTACATGATTTATTTTTATATGATTGGAGATTACGAGAGGATGGTAGAAAAGGTCTTCATGCCTTTACTCATCCAAAAACAGCATTAACAAATGCTTCTAAATTATTTAACTTAAATGATAAAGAATCTGATATTATTTTAAAGCATATGTGGCCTGTAACCCTTCGTTTTCCAAAATATGCTGAAAGTTATGTTGTTACTTTTGTAGATAAGTATTGTGCTATACAAGAATCTATAAAAGCTTATCGAACAAAAAAAACAATTCAAAAATTATATCGTTATGCTTACGTATTTTTAAGCATGCTTGTTGTTTTAGGCTAATATTTTATGAATAATATTGCCCCTTTTTAAGGGGCTTAAATTTTTTAATTTAGGAATATTTCTTTAAATATAGTACCTTGGTTTATAGGTTCCCAAAAAACCTAAATATAATAAAATGAGGATTTAAAATGAAAATGATAAAAGTTCTAATTAATGGTTGTAATGGTCGAATGGGTCAAGTTCTAGCAAATGAAATAGAGCGTTTTCCTGAATTATTATTAGTTGGTGGTTTTGATATTCATGATGAAGGAAAAAACACCTTCCCTGTTTATTCTAAAGTAGAAGATATTCAAGAAAAACCAGATGTAATTATTGATTTTAGTATTCCTGTTTCTACTTTTAATATCTTAAACTATGCTGTCAATGAAAAAGTTCCTATTGTTATTGCAACTACTGGTTTTACAAAAGAACAATTAGAAGAAATTAAAGTAGCCTCTACTTTAGTTCCAATTTTTCAGTCTTCTAATATGTCTTTTGATATTAATTTAATGAAAAAAATTGTAGCTGAAGTTGCTAAAAAATTAAAAGATACTGATATAGAAATTGTAGAAACTCATCATAATAGAAAAATAGATGCACCAAGTCGGTACTGCTATTTTACTTGCTAATGCTATTAATGAAGTAATGGAAGAAAAATTACATTACAATTTTAATCGCCATGATATTCATGAAAAAAGAAAACAAAATGAAATTGGATTTTCAGCCATTCGAGGGGGTAATATTGTAGGAGAACATAGTGTATTGTTTTTTGGAGAGCATGAGACATTTGAAATTAAACATACTTCTTATTCAAGAAATGTATTTGCTGAAGGAGCTTTAAAAGCTGCCATTTTTCTTGCTCGGTCAGAAAAATGGTTATTATGGAATGGATGATATGATAAAATAAGCACTCTAACACTAGCAATAAAAGAAAAAGCATATTAAGTTTTTATTACTAATATGCTTTTTTCTTTTACTTATCTACAAATATTCTTAATTCTGGATATCCATCTTTCATAATCCATATATTTTCAAAATCTTAATTTCTAAAATATATTGTCAATTGAAAATTCTTCTCTTTGTTTAATATTTTCTAAAACATAGCAACATCTGTCAATACTATCTACTGCTTGAGAAGCATCCTCCATTTGGATAAAGCTTTTCATTGAAATTATGGCTGTCTTTACTTTTTCAATTTCAGTATGTTCAATATAAAGAGCAATTGTATCATCTAATCCTTCCCATGTTGTTAAAGTATCTTCTGCTTTTTGGAAAGCGATTTCATAATCTGGTGCTTCTTTTGTTAGTTCTTTTCTTGTATTATCTAATTTTTCACTTACTTGTACTACTGCATTTTTAGTATAACTTTGTGTTATAAAATTTAATCCAAAAATGATAATGGCAATAACAATACTAATTATTACTTCTTTATACATCCTTTTCTCCCTTCTTCTGGCAAAAAATTTGCTCTTTCCCATCAAACGTTACTAGTAATGCTTGTTCTGGTTTTATCCCAAACTTTTCAACTTGTTTTGAAAGCCATGTTGTATTCTTTCCAATTTTTTGTAAATTTTTTTCCATAATTTTTCCATCTACTACTAAATTATAGGGTATCCCTTCATATTCTGGCATAATATTAAAATCCTCTGGAATAGTAGTTCTTTTGTTTGGTTTTTGTATTACCGTTAACTGTCCGACTTGTTTCTAAAATTGCGTATTCTACATCACCAATACTTGCAACATTATTTCCTCTTAATCGTTCTTCTAATTCATTAATAGTAAATCTTTCTTTTATTAGTGCTTTTTCATCAATTCTTCCACGATAAATTAAAATCCTTGGTTTTCCACAAATAATTTCTCTGGCTTTTACACTCTTTAAATTCATAAAAGAAATCAATAAATGCATAATAAGCAAACCAAAAATTGGTATAATTCCTCTTGTAATTGGTATTCCTGTTTCCGTCATAGGAATAGATGCAAGGTCAGCAATCATAATGGAAATAGCAAGTTCAAATGGTTGAAGTTGCCCTATTTCTCTTTTTCCCATCAAACGCATAACAATTAAAACAACTATGTATAAAAAAATAGCTCTTACAAATGTTATTAACATAAAAATTTCACTCCATTCAAATTCCTTATTTTGGAAATTGCATTTTTCTTTCCTGTTTGTATCTATTTTTAACCATTTTCAAATAATTATACAAATGTTAGCGAATAATTTTATTTTTTTTGTTCATAATAAAGTCATAAAACATGTAATTTTTATAATAGAAATTTCTATTATATAGATTATCTTTTCAAAGATAGGAGGTTTCTTAATATGGATAATGAAAGAAGTAATGTCCAAAGTTCTAATGGAACAAGCACAATTGGTCAAATCGTATGGAGATTTGTAGCAGCTGCTGTTGTTCTTGCAATTACTGCATTTTTTACACCTGGATTTACCATAAATAATATATGGTCTTTAGCTCTTGCTGCTGTTGTTCTTACTGTTATTGACTATTTAATTGTAAGATTTACTGGTTTACACGCAAGTCCTTTTGGAAAAGGTTTTGTCGGATTTATTCTTTCAGCAGTAGTTCTATATGTCACCCAATATTTTGTTGCAGGATATACAATTTCTTGGATAGCTGCCATTATTGGTGCTCTTGTTTATGGTGTTGTTGATTACTTTATTCCTGGTGATAGCAAGCTATAAAAATTAGAAAAATAGGTTTGCTATATGTACAAGGTAATCTAATTATACGATTTCTACAATTTGTAAAGTTTCTATAGCTATCTTAATATAACCTTGTTGCATATAAAAAGAAGATAAAATAAATCATATATTGTTTATTTTATCTTCTTTTTATATTAGATTTTCATACACTAAAATCTTAGATTTACTTTTATTTTCGATTCCAACCTTCTTTGTTGATTTGTCTTTGTCTTGCAATTGCAAGTGAATCATTTGGTACATCATCTGTTATTGTTGAACCTGCTGCTACAAAGGTATTTTTTCCTAATGTTACTGGTGCTACTAAATTAGTATTAGACCCAATAAAAGCACTATCTCCTATGATAGTTTTACTTTTATTAAATCCATCATAATTACAAGTAATTGTTCCACAACCTATATTGGTTTTAGAACCAATCTCACAATCTCCCATATAAGAAAGATGTGGTACTTTTGTTCCTTCTCCAATAATTGCTTTTTTAACCTCTACAAAGCTTCCTATTTTTACTTTATCACTTAGTCTACAGCCTTCTCTAATATAGGCATTTGGTCCAATTTCACAATCTTCTCCTATAACCACTCCAGATTTAATTGTTGTATTAGGATGAATTACCGTATCAATTCCAATTTCTACATCATCATAGATATAAGTATTGTTAATATCTTCTATCGTAACTCCATTTTTCATGTGCTCAGTATTGATACGTAATTGCAATGCTTTGGTAAGTACTTGTAAATCCATTCTATCATTAATTCCTAATACTTCTGCATTATCTGATACTACAATAGAACCTGTTTTTAGTCCTTTGTCGTACATAATTTTAATAACATCTGTTAAGTAATATTCATTTTGTACATTATCATTATTTAATTCTTTTAATGCTTTTAGTAACTCCTCTATATCGAAACAATACATACCAAGATTTACTTCTTTAATTTGTTGCTGTTCTAATGTACAATCTTTATGCTCAATAATTTCTTTAATTTTTCCTTCTATATCGTGAATAATTTTTCCATATGGTAAAATATTATCATGTACCATAGTTAATATAGTTGCACTTTCTCCCCTTTGGTTTGATGCTTCTACTAACTTTTTTAAAGTTTCTGGTCTCATAATGGGATGATCTCCATTTAATACTAGAACTTTTCCTTTTTTTCCTTCTAATAGCTTCGATGCTTGCATAACAGCATGCCCTGTTCCTAGTTGTTCTTCTTGTACTGCATACATAACACGGTCTCCTAATACTTCTTCTATCTGCTCCTTTTGATAACCTACTACAGTAATGATTTGCTCTATTCCTGCTCTTCTAACATTTTCTATTGACCTTCTAATAATTTCTTTTCCATATATTTTATGTACTAATTTTGATTTTTTTGATTTCATTCTAGTCCCTTTTCCAGCAGCCATTACAATCGCTATTGTATCTTGCTCCATGATAACACCTTTCCTTTCCATCTTGTGCTATTTTTTACGTTCTATATTTTATCACAAATCAATATAGAATGCAAATTTCTTATGTTATATTATTCCCAATGGGCTTTTTTGGTTCTTTTTCAATCTTTTTTTAAAAAATAGGAATAATCCTATCTCACTCAAAGTATACATTAGTAAAGTTGATTTTGTACAAACATTTTTGAGGGGGGTAAAAAATAGATGGAAAATTTAAGCTTATATCAAGATATTGCAAAACGTACAGATGGTGATATCTATATAGGGGTGGTTGGACCTGTTAGAACTGGAAAATCTACTTTTATCAAAAAATTCATGGATTTGTTAGTACTTCCTAACATTGATAATGAATATAAAAAAGAACGTGCTAAAGATGAACTGCCACAAAGTGCAGCAGGTAGAACAATTATGACAACAGAGCCAAAATTTGTTCCAAATGAAGCAATTGATATTACCATTGGTGATAATTTGAAATTAAAAACAAGACTTGTGGATTGTGTTGGATATTTGGTTAATAATGCTATACGGTTATTTAGAGGATGAAGCACCAAGAATGGTTAAAACACCATGGTCAGAAGAAGAAATTCCTTTTGAGCAAGCAGCAGAAATCGGAACCAAAAAGGTCATTCAAGAACATTCTACCATTGGTATTTTAGTTACTACTGACGGAAGCATTACTGATATCCCAAGAGAAGATTATATTACTGCTGAGGAACGTGTTGTAAAAGAATTAAAAGAACTAAATAAACCATTTATCATCGTACTAAATTCGAATGAACCTTATTCAGAATACACCAAGGAACTTGCTAAAAAATTAGAAGATAAATATCAAACAAGTGTTATACCTACTGATTGCGCAAATTTAAATAGTGATGATTTAAATGATATTTTTGCAAGAATTTTATATGAATTCCCAATTGAACAAATCAATATCAACTTCCCAAAATGGGTTGATGGTTTAAATGATGAGCATTGGTTAAAACAAAGTTTATATACACAAATAAAAGAAGCTTTTTGTGATGTTAGCATGTTAAAACAAATTGATGCTTCTATTAGTAAAATTATTAAAACCGATATTATTGAAAAAACATCTCTTGATGAAATTTTACTTGGTAATGGTAATGTTAATATTTCCATTAACTTAAAAGAAGAACTATTCTATAAAGTATTAACAGAAATTTCTGGAGTAGAAATTGGTAATGAAGGAGATTTATTCTCTACTATTACAGCTCTTGCTTCAACCAAAAAAGAATATGATAAAATAGCATATGCCTTAGAAGAAGTTAAACAAAAAGGATACGGTATTGTTACACCCTCCATTGACGAGCTTATTTTAGATGAACCAGAAATGGTAAAACAAGGCTCTCGTTTTGGTGTAAAACTAAAAGCTACAGCACCAAGTATTCACTTAATCCGTGCTAATATTGAAACAGAAGTCTCTCCAATTGTTGGAAGTGAAAAGCAATCTGAAGAATTAGTTAATTACTTACTTTCTGAATTTGAAGCTGACCCACAAAAGATTTGGGATTCTAATATCTTTGGAAAAAGCTTACATGAATTAGTAAATGAAGGTTTGCAAAATAAACTTTGTCGTATGCCAGAAGATGCACAAGGAAAACTTCAAGAAACCTTAGAGCGCATTGTAAATGAAGGCAGTGGTGGACTGATTTGTATCATATTATAATTTTTAGAGTCGATATTGCATCGACTCTTTTTTCATTTTTTCATGCATATTTATTTCCTTTTTTGCTAAAAATATGTGAAAGAATAAATTTAGATTGGAGTAAAACAAGTGAGTAAAGAAAAAAATAAATCCCTTTTAACTTCTTTTACAAAACTATTTTCATATCAGCCAAAGGAGCAATATCATTTTTCAATACCAGAAACAAGTGAAGAACTATCCCCTGAAAATTCGCAAAAGGAAGCCTCTAGTATAACTCCGCCTGCAAAAGATATTTTTCCTAGTATTAGTGTTAATTTAGAAGCAATTACTACAAGATTTAATACCTTAATCAATAGTGATATTATCATACGTCAATTTAGTCTAATTGCTAAAAATAAAGAATATAAAGCCTTTTTATTATATATTGATGGAATGGTAGATACCACTAGTATTAACCATTTTGTATTAGACCCGCTTATGTTAAGAAATATGGCAAACACTTATCAAAATCAAGAAAATGAAACAGTAAAACAAGCTATCGCTCATAATATTATTGTACGTAAAGTCAAAAAGTTTGATTTACAATCTTACATTTTCAACCATCTAGTTCCACAAAATAGTGTTAAACAGACTCGGTAGTTTTGATAGTATTGCTTCTAGCGTAAATTCTGGTAATTGTGCTCTTTTTGTAGATACCTTAAATATTGCTTTTGATATTGATGTAAAAGGTTTTAAACAAAGAAGTGTTGGAAAACCAGAAAATGAAATTGTTATTCGTGGTTCACAAGAAGCTTTCACGGAAAATATTCGTACCAATACCTCCCTTTTGCGCCGTTTTGCTAATAATGAAAAACTAATTATTGAGAGTTTAGAAGTTGGAACTTTAACAAAAACCAAATGTGCTGTTTGTTATATGGAAGATATTACTAACAACGATTTAGTAGCAGAAGTAAAATATCGATTAAACAATATTGATGTTGACAGTATTCTTTCCTCCGGTCAGTTAGAACAACTAATTGAAGATGATGGAAAATTTAGCCTTCCCCAGTTAATCTCTACCGAAAGACCAGATAAAGCTACCAATTTTTTACTAGAAGGAAGAGTCATTATTTTAGTAAATGGAAGTCCTTATTGTCTCATTGCCCCTGCCACCTTTGTTGACTTTATTACTTCTCCTGAAGACTTAAACCTAAAATTTCAATTTGCTAATTTGTTAAAAGTAGTTCGTATTTTAGCAGTTACATTAACCCTATTATTACCTGGATTTTATGTGGCTATTACTAATTTTCATCAAGAGCTTATACCAACAGAATTACTATTTGCTATTGTATCTTCAAGAGAAAATATCCCTCTTCCCATTATTTTTGAAATTTTAGTTATGGAAATTTCCTTTGAACTAATTCGTGAAGCTGGGCTCCGTGTACCTACTCCGATTGGTCCTACCATTGGAATTGTTGGAGCTCTTATCTTAGGACAGGCTGCTGTTGATGCTAATATTGTTAGCCCTATTTTAATTATCATTGTTGCAATAACTGCTATTGCTTCTTTTGCAATTCCTGATTTTTCTTTTGGTTTTCATTGCCGTGTTACACGTTTTGTCTACATCTTATTAGGTTATTTTTTAGGTTTTTTAGGAATTGGTTTATGCTTATTTGTACATTTTTTAATACTTTCAGATTTAAAATCTTTCGGATATTCTTATTTACAGCCTTATATACCTGTCACAAAGGATTTTAAAGGAATTTTCCTTTCTCCTTCATGGAAAAGAGAACACCGAGCCGATTTTTTAAATACCAAAAAACAAAAAAGGCAAGCAGATGTTAGTATGCCTTGGAAACACATAAACTAGTAGGAGGTTATTATATTATGAGTAGTTCAAAACTTGGTAGATTAGAAGGAATTTTCTTTATTGTTATTATTATTTTAAATCATATTATATTAAATTTGCCACAAAGTATATTAGAGCAATGTGGCTCCTCTAGTTGTCTTAATATTATTTTTATTACTATTTTAGTATTCCTATTTCTAGCATTTATTTTAAAATTATGGAAGCCATTTGGTAATAGTGATATTTTAGATATTAGTGAATTTTTAGGTGGAAAGCCTTTAAAAATAATACTTGGTACCTTATTTATATTATACTTTGTTATCATATCTAGTACACTACTTCGCAATTTTTCAGAAATGATAAAGGTCGTCTACTTTGAAAAAGCTACTATTTGTTTAATGTTATTGTTTTTTCTTATTGCTGCTTGTATTGCAAACCGTTTTGGCTTTCGCACCATTATAAAATGTAATATGATTATTGTTCCTATTGTACTTCTTAATTTACTAATTGCCTTTTTTTGTATTTTTTCTAGATTTGAAATAAAACGAATTTTTCCCATTTGGGGATATGGAATAAACCAAACATTTTTTAGTGGTATGAGTAATCTATTTGCTTTTTCTGGAATTGCTTATTTATACTTCTTAAAACCCATACTAAAAAAACCTGCAGATTTTAATAAAATCAGCTATTCCTCTATTGGTATTTCAGCTATGTACTTGTTGTTAAGTGTCACTACCTTGCTTTTTTCTTTTGCAGATGTACTAACTATTAACGAAATCTCGCCTGTATATTTACTAATTCGTGGCACCAATTTTGGTAGATTTTTGCAAAGACCAGATGCTCTTTTTATTTTAGGTTGGATTCTGTCTCTTATGTCCTACCTTAGTATTACTGTTTGGATGATTTCAAACATTTTTAAAAAAATCACTGTAACTCATGATACGAAACCAATGATATATTGTTTTTGTGCTATTATTTTTGTATTCGCCTTAATCCCTAAAAATATTGCACAAATTCGTTTTATACAAGATGTTATTTTTCGTTATTTTACGATTATTTTAGTATTTGTTATTAGTTTACTAATTCTTATTTTCTCTCATATCAAATACAAAAAAAAGCATCCTATCATAAATAAGGAGGCCTTAAAAGATGAATAAATCATTAAAAGCTACTTTTGCTTTTTTCGTGCTATTAACGTTTATGTTATTTTCTCTTTCTGGTTGTTATAATGAACAAAATATAGATCATCTAGCTTATGTCGTAGCACTTGGATTTGATGTTCGGAGAAAATAATAAATTAAAACTTAGTTTTCAAATTTCTGTCCCTGGTGGTTCTTCTGAAAGTGGTGGCTCTTCTCAGTCTGACTCCTCAATTGTAACCACAATTGAATGTGACTCTTTCGATTCTGGTGTCAATTTATTAAACAGTTATTTAAGTAAAGAATCTAATTTAGCCCATTGTAAAATCATTGTATTTTCAGAAGAATTTGCAAGCAATGGTATCTCTGAAACACTATTTACCCTAATGAATAAAGTAGAAGTACGACCTGATTCTAATGTATTAGTTAGTAGATGCAGTGCAGAATATTTTTTAAATAACTCAAAACCTATGTTAGAAAAATTATCTGCTAGATACTATGAAATTGCTCCTACTTCTAGTGAATATACAGGATTTACCCAAAACATTACCTTAAGTGACTTTTTCTCAGACTATACAGATACTTTTCAAACCTGTTATGCTATTTTAGGAGGAATTAACTCTTCTGATACACATTCTTTAGATACTAGTGAAAATTCTT
>CATLGL010000025.1 GCA_949935895.1 uncultured Clostridia bacterium | reverse complement strand
TCTAAACCTAGCAATAGTCCCATAAAAATAGTAACAATTTCTCCAATATTAGTGGAAATCAAAAAATGTACTGCCTTTCGTATATTGTCAAATATGTTTCTTCCTTGTTTTACTGCTTTTACAATTGTAACAAAATTGTCATCTGTTAATATCATATCAGAAGCATTTTTGGCAACATCAGTTCCATTTTTTCCCATAGCTATTCCTATATCTGCATTTTTTAAAGCTGGTGCATCATTGACCCCATCTCCTGTCATACCAACAACTGCTCCTGTATGTTGAAATGCTTTTACAATGCGTACTTTATGTTCTGGAGAAACTCTTGCAAAAACAGAATAACGCATAATATTTTTTTCTAGTTCTTGGTTTGATATTTGGTCTAATTGTGCTCCTGTTATTGCAAGGTCATGCGTTTTTAAAATTCCTAATTCCTTAGCAATGGCTTTTGCTGTTATAATATGATCTCCTGTAATCATAACTGTTTTTATTCCTGCTTTTTTACATGTTGCTACTGCTTCTTTTACTCCCTCTCTTGGTGGATCTATCATACCAATTAATCCCATAAAAGTAAGCCCATTTTCTATGGTTTCTACACTAATGTTATCTGGTAATGTATCTACATCTCGATATGCAACTGCTATTACTCTTAATGCTTTTTGTGCCATTTGCTCATTATAATTACTAATTTGTTCTTTTTTAAGTTTTGATAATGGATTTTCTTCTCCATTATCATAATAGTAGCTACAACTTTCTAATAATACATCTGGTGCCCCTTTTGTAATAATACGATATTTCCCTCCATATTGATGAATTGTTGTCATTTTCTTTCTTTCAGAAGCAAATGGTATTTCATTTACTCTTTGGTAATAAGTATCAAGTTCTTCTTTATTTTCTCCAACCTTTAATGCTTCATTGACAATAGCAACTTCGGTTGCTTCTCCAATAGCTTCCTTTTTGCCATCTTGTATATCAATTTGACAGTCTGTACACATGCTAGCTAATGCGATAATATGTCGATATTCATTTTCTCTAATTACTCTTCCATGAACATCTTGAATTTCTACTACCTTCATCTTGTTTTGTGTTAAAGTACCTGTTTTGTCTGAACAAATTACACTTGCACTTCCTAATGTCTCTACTGCTGGCAATTTTCGAATAATCGCATTATTTTTTGCCATTTTTGTTACACCAATTGATAACATAATAGTAACAATAGCTGGTAGTCCTTCTGGAATGGCAGCAACAGCAAGTCCAACTGAAGTCATAAACATTTCCATAATTTCAATTTTTTTAAAGATACCAATAACAAATATAGCAAAACAAATTAGCAAACAAGCAATTCCAAGCGTTTTTCCTACCCCAGCTAATTTTTTTTGTATTGGTGTTTGTGGAGCTTCTTCTTTTAAAATCATTTTTGCAATTTTTCCTACATTTGTATCCATTCCTGTTTCTACAACAATTGCTTCTGCATGTCCACTTACTACAATAGTGGTTGCATATACCATGTTAATGGTATCTCCTAATGATACGTCATTACTTAGTAACACAGAAGCTTCTTTTTCAACTGGTAATGTTTCTCCTGTTAAGGCAGACTCTTCCACCTTTAGTCCAAAGCTTTTAATAAGTCTTGCATCAGCTGGTACAAAATTTCCTGCTTCTAATAAAATAATATCTCCTCTTACTAGATTTTTACTTTCTATTGATATGCTTTTTCCATTTCTTTTTACTTTTGCCAAGGGAGCAGACATTTTTTGTAAAGCTTCTAAAGATTTTTCCGCTTTTGCCTCTTGTACTAACCCCATAATTGCATTAAACACCACAATTCCAATAATAATTAGTGAATCCATATAATCATGGCTACCTTCTAAATATGCCATTACAGCAGATATGATAGAAGCAATAATTAAAATAATAATCATAAAATCATTAAATTGTTTTAGAAATCGAATTATCATATTTTCTTTTTTCTTATCAGATAATTTATTTTCGCCATCTTTTTCCAGTCGCCAAACAGCTTCTTCTTGACTTAATCCTTTATCCATATTTGTCTTTAAGTTCTTTGCGACTTCTTTAGCATCAATTGTATGCCACATAAAATCCTCTCCTTTGTTTGTTTTTTACATGTATATGTTTGTCCTAAAGATTTTATGATAATAACAAAATAAGAAATTAGACCTCCTTGTCTAATTTCTTGTTTTGTTAAGACATTTATATGGTTGGTATACTATTTTCTATCTCTCCTTCGTTTTTTCTCCTTCATGTATTTCTTTTGTGGTTAATGGTATCCCTTTTATAATTACCTTAGGAATAAAATCTACTTTTCTATGTTCTTTTGTTCTTTTTCTACTAACTGGCTTACTAGCTTAATATAAGTCAAATAATCATTTAGATGCTTATGATTTTTAACCTTTTGTTTACTTGCTGTTTCATACAATATATATTTCATTACTTTATATTCTGTAATTCCCTCGTTTAAACTTGTAAAGCTACTTGGTTTTCTACCATTTATACTCATATTCATATTAAGTCCCATAACTAAGAAAGGATATGGTTTTCCTTTATTCGCCTCTTTTGTATTATCTTTTGATGATGTTGCCATATGATCAAGTTCATGAAAAATAGTTTTCTTTTTTGCCCCTCCTTGTTCTATTAAAGATAGTTTTATATCCTTAGCAATTGTATTATATCTTGAAGTTACTATGTTTCTATAATATGTAATATCTTTATCTAAATTTGATGTTACTCTTTCAATAATGTCTTGAATTGGAATCAGATTTGCATATAATTTTGCATTTACTTCACAAAAATCCCCCTTTTTTCATATTATGTAAATGAGGTGAGACACTATGCTTTTTAGCTTACTTATTTTAGCATTTTCGGTTAGTGTTGATGCTTTTGGTATTGGTATTACATATGGTATTCGAAATACCAAAATTTATCGGAACTGCTAAAATTATTTTATTTGTTATTTCCATTTTGATTACATCCTTATCTATTCAAATTGGTAGTTTGCTAAGCTATATTTTTTCTGAAGAATTAACAAAATGGATTGGTGCAGGTTTTTTAATGTTAATGGGATTATGGATTATCTATCAAGCTCTTAGTACAAAAAAAGATAACCTCTCTGTTTTAGACGCTTCTCCTACTATGTATCAATTTATGATTCGTTTTTTAGGAATTACCATTCAAATTATTCGTAATCCTATTTTTTCTGATTTAGATCACTCTAAAAAAATTGATTGGAAGGAAGCAATTTATTTAGGAGTATGTCTTTCTATTGATTCTATTTGTATTGGAATTTGTAGTAGTATGATAGGAGGTCCCTCATATTTATTTCCTATTTTAGTTGCAGCATTTCAATTATTGTTCCTTTCTATTGGTAGAATGCTAGGTGAAAAACTTTCTTGTGTTTTACAAATTCCTGAAAATATTTGGAGTATTTTATCTGGTATTCTTTTAATTTGTATTGGTACTAGTCGATTTTTTATTTAGATTTGCTTTTTGTTATATCTATATCTAGGTTATCAAAAGGGGCGTGCACTGCACGTCCAATACTTTTATTCTTCTGTTTTTTAGAAATATATTTCTTCCTTTTCTTCTGAAAATGGAATATCATTTTTTAATTTTATGTTTTCCACTATGGTTGCAATAAAAAATTTAGGAGTTATTTTTTCGCCTTCTTCTGTATGAAAATATGTTCTAATAATATTGGTACTAGTATATCTTCTTATGGACTTTACACATTTTTCAATTGTCCATTTAACATTGGTTTGGCTAATGTTATTTTTAATTCCAATTGTTCTATATAACATATTTTGCATGTTTTTTAACATTTCTTCATTTCCTAGAGCAAATGTAATTGCATCTACAATATAGGTATATCCCATTGTTGTAATATTAATATCAAATTTTCTTAATTCTTCTTTTACCATTTGTTGAAAATGTTTTTGCTCTCCTGTAAAAGTAATCTGTTCTAATACATCAACTAACCTTTCAAAAGAAAATGGTTTTTCCATTACTGTATATAAGTATGGAGTATAATTCTTCACTTCTTCTAGTAATTGTGCATCTCCACTCATAACAATGATATGTGGCATATTGTCTTCATTTTCTAACAATTTTTCAATGATTTTAATTCCATTTACTGTTGGTAAACCTAAGTCTAATATTAAAATATCATTTTCTTGTAAAAAATTAATTCTCCCTTCAATTTCTTTTCCATCGATTGCTAAACTCCATAGTTGTACTTTTTTGTTTCTCGTAATAATGTAATTTAATAAATTTCTTGAAAATTCTAAGTTATCTTCTAAAATGACTAATCGATTCATATTTTTCCCCCTTATATTAATATTCCATTATATAAGAGTCTCATTTTATCCAAAATGTTACAAAAATTTTCAAAATTAGACATTTTTCCACTTGTTTCCGTTTTAATTGTAAATAATTTTTTCTGATAGTAAACTATGTCTGTTTTAAACTTTCTTTAAGAAAGTGGCAATTTCTTTTCAATGGTAATGGACATCTGCTTTTTAGATGCCCTTTTATCATAGAAAACGATATGAGGCACAAGTAAACAGAATAACTTACTAAGGAGGAAACAAAATGAAAATGAAAAAAAGTCTTATGTCACTCGCACTGGTTGTTGTTTGTCTCTTTTCGACAAGCGGAACAGCTTTGGCTGCTGAACGGTTTAATGCTGTAGAATATGAATCTGTGGATTCCATGGACTCTTCTGCAACATCGTCTGCTATTCGGGAAAGTATCGTAGCAGAAACAACGGCAGCTGCCAGAAGTATATATGGGTACGCGGCAAAGTACACAAATCCTTTGACAGGTTCTTTTACTGTTAATGCATCAGGAAGCGGGAATTCAACAGGTCATTTTCAAATTACTACACATGACTTTCCTGGAAGTCCTACAGTCAATGTGGTTTTGCGCCGACCAGATGGCACCGTTGCAACCCAGATTTATATTACTGGTAATGGTACAAAGACAGTCAGTTTTTCAAATGCTGTTGCTGGTAACTATACCATTACATATACTGTCTTAGGTTCCAATGGTGGATGGATTAGTGCCTGGGTATCTTCATAAACAATCTTTTTTAAATGATTAGTTTTGGTAGCATGTAGTATATTTAATATTAACTAAATTTGTTTCTTGTGTTTCATATTAGTAAAAGGGGCATAGATATTTTACATCTATGCCCCCTTCTTTTTTCTATATTTCATCTAATTTAATAATTATATAATTTTCAGTCCAATCATTTTGTATTCTTTCTTTAGTTTGGCCATTCCAATAATTTGTATTATAATGCAATTTATTATCTATGCTCATAACATTGGTATAACAATCTATAAATTCATTTATAAGGTTATATTGTTTTTGCACATTCTCACTTTTATAACCTTCTTCTACAACTCTTACACTTTTACAAATTTTATTTTCATCAAATACTGCTATCATAGTACCATATAAATTTCCATCTATAGCATCCTCTTGATTCTTTTTTATATAACTAGCCCTCAAGAATGTATAATTGTTTACTTGTATTTTTGATTTATTATAAAAATATCCTATAATGCAACTAGCAGTAATAATTATTACTAAAGAAACAACTGCTATGGTTCTTTTTACTCTTTTTCGAATTCCTTTTAGATACTTAATTTCTTTATCTTGATTTAATGGTTCTATTTCTATTTCTGCATCCATATTGTTTAATACTTTAGCACATTTTGGACACTTTGCTATATGATTTCTTATGTATTCATTTGTCTCATCATACGTCAGATTTTCAATATAATTTGGTAATAAATCTTGCACAATTTTACAATCTTGTTTATCTTGCTTCATCTTATTGCTCCTCCTTTTCGTACATTTCTCTCAATTTTTCTTTTCCTCTGTAATATGTGACTCGTGCCCATGATTCAGACTTTTTGTATATTTGTGAAATATCTTTAAAGTTTAAACCACTTGTTAATCTTAGGTGTATCAGTTGTCTTTCTATATTTGTTAACTTTTTTAAATTTTTATACAACTCTATTTTCTCTTCTTTTTCGATAAATTTATCCTCCACATTTTCTTCAGAAGCGATTTCTTTTGTTTCTCCAATTTCTCCAAACTCAGACTCTATTGAAACAATAACAGTTCTTTTTCTTCTCTTTAACTCCTTAAACCATAAGTTTTTTGCAATTTCACATAGCCAAACTTGTATTTTGCAATCATTTCTAAACTTATCGATTCCTTTTGTTGCATAGTAAAAGGTTTCTTGTGTTAAATCTTCTGATAGAGTATTGTCGAAGCATAAACAATATAAATAGTTGTATATCATTTTTGAATACTCTTCATATATTTTTGCTATATCATGCTCCAAACTATTTCCTCCCTTTCACTTAATATGAGTCTTTATATTACAAAATGTTACAAAAAATCACAAAATATTTTATCTTAAAATTTATAATTTTAAAAACTAACTTTAAAAATTGTGATACTGCAAGCAATTTCATGAATTCTTCATATAATTCCATATATTTCCACATTATTATTTTATAGGGTGTTTCGAATACAGAACAAAAAAAGACACTAATAATATTGTCTATGTTTATAACATTTTAAAGTATATGTCTTTATTTATTTGCGAAAAATTGCAGAAGCTTTGTAGCACAAAGCTTCTGCGATTTAACTGACAGGGTCTAACATTTTATTTCATCATTTTTTCAATGATTTTATCATAAATTGGATACATTGCTTTTTCTTTGGCATAATTTTTATATTCCTTTATTGGAATCCATCTTACTCCCATGTTTTCATCTTCTTTGTTGTGTAAAATTTCTGTCTCCTCTACTTGCAACAAATATGTCACATTTAAATGTTGATGTGGAATAATATAACTTCCATATTTTTGATGTCCCCAAACTGGTATAATTTCTATTGAAATTGGTGTATCTTGTAATACTTTTACCTCTTTTACACCTGTCTCTTCTTTTAATTCACGAACAGCTACTTTTAAAAAGTCAGTTTCACCATCTACATGTCCTCCTGTCCAGCACCAATCTCTATATATGTTATGATATACCATAAGCACTTTATCCTTTTTAGGATTTACTACAAATCCTGAAGCAGTAAAATGTGCAAATGTATTATCCCTTGTTAATAAATTTGTCATTTTCTTTTGGTATTGTAATATTTGCTGTTGTTCCTTTTTTTCTTGTTCATTATATGGAGTATACTCCCCGTATTATTTCTTTATAATCCATTTTTATCCTCTTTCTATTTTCCTAATTTCATTGACAATAATTTTGAAATTCCATTTTCCTGCATTGTAATACCATATACAGTATCTGCTGCCTCCATTGTTCCTTTTCTATGTGTAATAATTAAAAATTGGGTCTTAGAAGAAAATTTCTTTAAATAATCTGCAAAACGATACACATTGACATCATCTAATGCTGCCTCGATTTCATCTAATACACAAAATGGCGCTGGATTCATACTTAAAATAGCAAATAGAAGTGCAATTGCAGTAAATGCTTTTTCTCCTCCTGATAATAGTGTCATATTCTGTAATTTTTTTCCTGGTGGTTGTACTCTAATTTCAATACCACACTCCAAAATATTATCTTGATCTTCTAAAATTAACTCTGCTTTTCCTCCGCCAAATAATTCACTAAACACTTCGGCAAAATTTTTGTTTATGGTATTAAATTGTGTTTGGAATTGCTCCTTCATAATTGTTGTCATATCTTGAATTACTTTTTTTAATTTTGTAATTGAATTTTCAAGGTCTAGTCGTTGCTCACTCATAAAATCATAACGTGATTTCGTTTGTTTGTATTCTTCAATAGCATCAATATTGATACTTCCTAGATTTTTTATGCTATTTCTAAGCTCATTTACCTGTTTAGTCGTTTCTAATATATTGGTCGGCTTTTTATATTCATTTGCTGCATTTGGTGTTATTTCATATTCCTCCCACATTTTGTTAATTACATCCTCTATGTCTTGTTCTAGTTTTACTTTTTTAACATCTATTTTAACAATTTGCGCTTTCAAATCTTCTATTACATTAAATTGAGAGGTAATTTCTGTTTCTACTTGTGATAATTTTTCATTCTTCTTTGTTCTTTCTTCTTTTAATTTTTCTACTTCCTCGCCACTATGATTTACTTGTTTTTTAATTTCTTCTATTTTATTATCATATGATACAATTTGATTTTCTAATGTTTCATTTTCTAGTTTTATTTCCTCCATTTGTTTTCGTTTTTTCTGTATACTGATGTTACAATTTTCAATATCTGTATCAATTCTTTGTACCATTTCATCAATTGATGTCTCACTTTCATCAAAAGAAGACACACTAATGCGAAGATTGGTAATATCAAAATTTAAGTCATCAATGTATTTTTGATTATCTTTATTTCGCAGTGTATATTGTTCAATTTCACTAGCCAAATCGTCAAGTTCCTTAGTTAAACTTTGAATTTCATTTGTTATTTCTTTTTTTTGAAATGTAATTTTTTCTTTTTCTTCTTTAATTTGTTCTTGTTCTGCTCTTAATTTTTCTAGTCTTGTTTCTAGTTTTGCAATATTTTCTTCAACAGATACTAATTTCTGTTTTTCTGTTGCATAAACAATATCAATTTCTTTTAACTTGCCTTCTAATTCTTGTGTTGCTTTTTGTATTTCACTTGTACTAAGTATAAACTCTTCCTTCTTTTTTTTCTCTTGTTCAATTTTTTTATTAAGTTGTTTTACATTTTTTTCTAACTCTTCAATTTCTCTTGCTCTTCCTAGAATATTAACCGTTTTAGCTTGTACAGAGCCTCCTGTAATACCTCCATATGAGTTAATAACATCTCCTTTTAATGTTACGATTTTAAATGCATAATGATTTTGTTTTGCAAGCTTTATAGCATGTTCCATATCCTCTACAATAACAGTTCTTCCTAATAGGCTTATTAGAATTGCTTCATATTTTTTATCTGTTTTAATTAAATCAGAGGCAATTCCAATAACTCCATCAACACCTTTTTCATTTATGTTTTCTAATTTTTTCCCTGAAATAGAGGCTATTGGTAAAAAAGTGGCTCTTCCTAAGTTATTCTTCCTTAAATGCTCTACTAATTTCTTTGCCACTTCTTCATTTTCTGTTACGATATTTTGAAGGCTTGCTCCTAATGCCATTTCAATTGCTATTTCATATTGCTTGTCCAATTGAATTAAACTACTTAATGCTCCGATACATGCCTTTTCGTAACTCTGCACTTTTATCACAGTCTAATAATAATGATTTTACACTTCTAATATATCCTTCTTTTTCTTTTTCTGTTTCTTGTAAAAATTTTAGACGAGAACTTTTTATTCTCTCTTCTTGTTCTAAATTTTGGATTGTTAACTCGTATTGTTTTATCTTCTTATCTGCTTCTTCTGTCTTTTGACTTATATTAGCTTGTGTTTTTACAATGTCATTTCTTTTAACTTCTATTTCGTGAAAATCTTTTGCTATTTCTTCTTTTGTAATGCGCATGCTATCTAATTCTGATATGGTGGTTTGAAGCTCAGTTTTTAAATTTTGCTCTCTTTTTTCATAGTTTTCGTAATTAGCATCTAATGTACTAATTTCAGAATTTTTTTCATAACGTTTGTCCACATTTTGCTCTTGTTTTAGCTTCTTTTGCTCTATTTCAAGTTCTTTTGTGGATAATTTTTTCGTTAATTCCTTTAATTCTGCCTCTTTTTTTTCTAATTCTTTTTGAAATTTCTCTTTATTACTGTATAAATTACTCTTTTTTTCTAGCTTCTGTGTTTTTTCATTTTCTAATTCTTTTTCTCTTTCTTCATTTTCTATAATTTCCTTTTCATAACGCTCATAATTGGCTCTATTATTTGTAATTCTTTCTTTTGATACATTGATATCTGAATTGATTTTCTCAATTTGTTTACTACTTTCAAAGCCAATATTTTGCATTGCCTCAATTTGCTCTATAATTTGGTTAATTTGCATTTTTAGTTCTTCTTTTAAAGCACTTATTGTCTCCATTTTTTCTTCTGCTTGTTTATGATGATCGGATAAAATTTCTTCATCAAGCTTAATTTGTTCTAATTTTTCTTTATATGTATCAATATGATATAAAAATAATCCAATTTCTATTTGTTTTAATTCTTCACGTAAATCTAAAAATTTTTTTGCTTTTTCTGACTGTGCCTTTAATGGTTCAATATTAGCTTCAATTTCTGCTAAAATATCGTTAATTCTTAATAAATTTAATTTTGTGTTCTCTAATTTTTTTTCTGCTTCTAGTTTACGCATTCGATATTTTACAATCCCTGCTGCTTCTTCAAAAATATGACGTCTATCTTCTGATTTATTACTTAAAATTTCATCTATTTTTCCTTGTCCAATAATGCTATATCCATCTTTTCCAATTCCTGTATCCATAAATAGTTCTAATACATCTTTTAATCTACAAGGTGTTTTGTTAATAAAATAACCAGACTCTCCTGTTCTATATATTTTTCTTGTAACAGTCACCTCTTGAAACTCTATGGGAAGTTTTCCATCAGTGTTATCAAATACTAAAGAAGCTTCTGCAAATCCTAATGATTTTCTACTTTGAGTTCCTGCAAAAATAATATCTTCTGATTTTGAACCTCTTAGTGATTTCATGCTCTGTTCTCCTAGCACCCATCTAATTGCATCTGATATATTACTTTTTCCTGAGCCATTTGGTCCTATAACAGAGGTAATTCCTGGCATAAATTCTAACACTGTTTTATCGGCAAAGGATTTAAACCCTTGTAATTCTAACTTTTTTAAATGCATGTTTACCACCTTATTTTGTTTTTTACTTTATTGTTATATCATATCTTAATTTCGACAAAATAGCAACAATTTCGTTAGAATTTTATTTATAACCTTAAATTTAATCTCTATTTACATTTACTATCATTTCATGATATGATAATTTTAGAGAAAAGAGGATTATTTATGAAAGAGGAAAAATTTGATTTTTATAGTAAAACCAGTTTAAAATCCTATAATTTAGATGAAGCTATGCGTTATCAATTAAGTATGTTAGATGGTTTAGACGCCTTTACCCGAAAACACTCTGAAAATGTTGCTAACCTAACTTGTCGTATCTGTGAGTATCTGAAGGCATCTAACAAATTTACTGTATATTGTACTATTTGTGCTTATTTACACGATATTGGAAAATTATTTATTCCATCTAAAATTTTACAAAAGACTTCTGTACTAACACAAGAAGAATTTGAAATTATGAAAACACATACTACAATTCGGTTATAATATGTGTATGAAGGATTTAAAGTTACGTCCTTATTATGCAGGTACTATTTTTCACCATGAAGCATTAGACGGGTCTGGCTATCCTAAAGGACTAACAAAAAAAGATATTCCTATTGAGGGGCAAATTATTCGTGTTGCAGATGAATTTGATGCTATTGCTAGTAAAAGACAATATAAATCTCATATTGACATTTCTGATACACTTCTTTTGTTAAAAGAAGATGCTACTGCTTTATCTAAAAAACACGATGCTAAAATCAATCCTAAAATTTTAAAAGCGTTAATTAAAGTAATTATTGATGATATTGAATATGAAAAATATTGTGTAAAGGAATATGTAGAATATTTAGAACAAAATATTAAAAGATTAAATCAAATCCACCAATATGCCATTAAAATGAAAGCATCAAAAAAACAAAAAGACCAAGCCTATTATGAAAATGGAATAAAATTATTACTTTCTGCAGGAGAGACTATCGAAAATTATATTACTATTTTAGAAGAATATGAACAAGCAAAACAAATTCGAGATGATATGTTAAAAAAACTAGATACTGAAATTAAAAAAATAAAAAAAATGAAAGTGTAGTTATACTTTCATTTTTTCTCTATAATCAATATAATCTTCTATCATGATTTTTAATACAGTAAATACTGGTACTGCTAAAAACATTCCTAATACCCCAAAATAGGCTCCTCCTATTGTTACTGAAAAGATAACTAATAATGGACTGATTTCAAGTGACTTTCCTACAATTTTTGGATTAATAATATTAGCATCAATTTGTTGTAATATAATAACAACAACTGCCATCCAAATTGCTTTTCCAATTCCTCCTGTAAAGATGGTAATGATAATAGATATTCCTACTCCTACAATTGCTCCAAAATATGGTATTAAATTAGAAAGTCCTATAAAAAATCCTAGTAGAATGGCATATTTTACTCCTAGCAGTGACATTGCAACTGAGGTTAATATTCCTACAACAAATGCATCTAATAATTGGCTTGATAAAAATTTAAAGAAAATTTGATTGGTAATATTAAAATACTTTCCAATGGCTTGATAATTTTTTTGTTTAAAAATAGCTCTTACTACTTTTTTAAAAAAGCATAAAATTTGTGTTCTTTCTACTAAAATGTATACTGAAACAATAATAGATACAAAAAAATCAAAAATTCCTCTTGCTACTCCAAATACTTCTTTTGCATATTGAAAAATTGTATTTAAGTTAATGTATTCAGCAATATTAATCTTATTTAATGCTTCTTGAATTGCATTCATATCAATTTGTCTTAATATAGAATCCTCTGGTATGTTTTGCAAACTGTTGATGGTATTTTGATAATATGTCTCAATATTATTTGCTAAATCTGCAATGCTTTGTGCCAAATTTGGTATAATAAATTGAATTGCTATGATAATGATAATTAGTGCTAATAAATAGACAGTAAATACACTAAATACTCTTGCTCTTTTGTGAATTATTTTTGGTCTTAAACCTTGATAAAATTTTTCAATTTTTTTACATGGTATATAAAAAAGATATGCTAATAAAATGCCAAGCATAAATGGCATCAATACTTCAAAAATTCCTTTTACCCAATTGGTAATATCACTAAAATTATCTAATGTTTTATAAACTAAGATTACTGCTGTAGCAAAAATGAACCAATATAACCATTTTGCCCATATATTTGTTTTTTTCTCCAATTTTGTACCTCCTTTATAGTTCTATTTCTAAGCCAACAGGACAATGATCACTACCATAAATATCTTTATAAATGTTAGCTTCTTTTATGTTTTTGGCAATTTCGTTTGACACAATAAAATAGTCAATTCTCCAGCCAATATCCTTTTGTCGTGCTTGTCCCATATATGACCACCATGTATAACCTATTTGTTCTTTATGAAGATAACGAAATGTATCTGTAAAATTTGATTTTAATAATTGAGTCATTTTTCCTCTTTCTTCATCGGTAAAACCTGCATTTTTTCGATTTGTTTTTGGGTTTTTTAAGTCAATTTCTTCATGCGCTACATTTAAGTCACCACAAATAATAACTGGTTTTTTCTTATTTAATGTGATTAAATACTTTCGTATGTCATCCTCCCATTCCATTCGATATTCTAATCGTTCTAATTCTCTTTTTGAGTTTGGAGTATAAATATTAACTAAATAGAAGGCTTCAAATTCTAATGTAATAACTCTTCCTTCCATATCGTGTTTTTCAATTCCCATTCCATAATTTACTTGTTTTGGCTTTATTTTTGTAAAAATAGCCGTTCCTGAATATCCTTTTTTTAATGCACTATTCCAATATTGTGTATATCCCTTTAGGTTAAAGTCTTCAATTTGTCCCTCTTGCATTTTGGTTTCTTGAATACAAAAAATGTCTGCATCCACTTCATAAAAAAAGTCTTCAAATCCTTTTTTTAACACTGCACGTAGTCCATTTACATTCCATGAAATAAGCTTCATTGTTTTTTCCTCCCATTTATGTTCTATTATTTACAAAAAGCAAACAGATAAAATCTATTTGCTTTTTTACTTACATATACACATAACATTCTAAGTTTTTTCTACCAAATTGTATTGCTTGCGAATGAGTTCCCATATAAACATCTAATTTATTGCTAGAAATTGCTCCTCCTCTATCTTGAACAATAAACCAGCCTTCATTTGGTTTATCTTTAAAGTATGGTATATAAATAATGGTTCCAATTGGATATACACTTCCAGATGCAAGAGTATACCATGAGGATGCTTTTACACCAGCTGATGTCATTCCGCCTGATTTTCCACAACATTTTGTACATGAACAATAAGCTGATGTGTTAAATGTTTTTACTGTTGGTGTTTTTCCTTTTACTTTTTTGGCTAAATTATTTATAGAGGTGGTAGCAGGATTTACTACTTCTCTTTTAGCACTTGATCTTGAAGTAACTGCATTTTTATTTATTTGAACAATTTGATTAATTGGCTCTTTTACAATTTTTTCTGATAATATTGTTCTGTCTATTTCAATATCATTTTTAAATTTAGCACGATATGTGATTTCTTTTAATCCATTTTTTCCTTTGGTAAGGATTTGATTTGCTCCTTCTACTTCTGTAGAAGAATTTTTTGTAATTGTTTCAAATGGTATTTCTACTTGTTCTGTAATTATTTTTTCTATGGTTGGGGTATAATCTCCTAATAATTGCTCAATTGAAACTTCACTATTGGCTTCTGCTAATTTAATTACATCTTGCTCCCCATATGCCTTTGTAATTGTAATTGTTTTATTGTCTAATAATTCTGAATCTATATTAGGCATGACGTTTTCTTCTGGTAATACAACAATATGGTTTTCTTCTAAAATATCTGAAATTTTTGTTTTGGTTGTTAATATTTGCATTTCATAGTTGTTTGATAATATGATTTTTACATGATTTACATTAATGTTAGTTGCTATTACTCCTACACCAAATAGGATAATCAGTAATATTGCTATTGTCATGATTTTTTTTATTGATAAGGATGCTTTTTCATTTTCTATCATTTGAATTGATACCCTCCTTCAAGTGATATCGTTATTATATACAAACATTTTTTATTTGTCAAATTTTTTGACATATGAAAAAAATGGCTTTGTTCTATATATTGTATGCTGCTTGTACGTAATGTATGATGATTTTCTTACCAAAAAATTTATTTAATATAAAATTACAATCTGAATAGTAAAGGAGCCTCCATTTAGAGACTCCTTTTTTCCCCTATTTCTTGTACTTTAATGTCTTATCTTTTATCCCGAATTTCTTTATTTTTGTTTTTCTACTTAATACGATTTCTACAATAATAAGTATTGCTAGTAATCCCCAACAGGTGTATACTAGGTTCATTTCTCCTGTTGATACTCCTATTATTACTTCTTGTG
>CATLGL010000024.1 GCA_949935895.1 uncultured Clostridia bacterium | reverse complement strand
AAGATATAATAAAATAGTAAAATGCACATTAAAAGGAATAGCTTGCAATTACATTGATAGTTATGTATTAGTAAGGAATATAAATGATTTGGAAAGTGAATTAAATGTTGATTTAAAAGGATTATGTTTTAATACAGACTATCAAATAGAAGATATAGAAAAAGTAATTGAGATAAATTTATTAGATGAATTATATGAATTTTGCAAAAGCAAAGAAATATGGATAGATAATCAAAATATCACTAAAATTGGATTACTTGTTGGAGCAGATAATTGTTTCTTGATATTAAAAGACTTAAATGCCTATGGATGGATAAGTGAAGATTATATAGAAAATGATAAACAAAGAGAAAAAATTATTAATAGAATAGCAGAAGAAATAGAAGAGGAAAATCAAAAAAATACTGAAGAAGAAATGCTATAAAATTAGTTACCTTAGTTTACAAAATAAATCAAAAATGATATAAATATAGTGGGCTAAAAATACCATCTATTAGTAAAAAAATCATAAGACTAAAAAAGTTTGAAAAATGATAAAAATGATACTAGCTTGTTACTAACCGATAAAGTTTCAAGGAATTTTATACAACTTAAAGCACATATATTTCTTTACAAGAAACTAGTAAAAACCTTAAAACAAGCTAATTACAAAGTTTTGCCGATTTGGTGGACTTTTTAGGCTATATATGATATAATACATTTTGTTAGAATAACTAGAAGGAGAGAATAGAAGTGAAAATAGGTATTGTAGGACTTCCTAATGTAGGAAAAAGCACAATGTTTAATGCAATTACAAAAGCAGGTGCAGAATGTGCTAATTATCCTTTTTGTACAATTGAACCCAATGTAGGAGTGGTGCCAGTTCCAGATGAAAGATTGGACAAGCTTACAGATATGTATCATCCAGAAAAAACAACTCATGCGATTATTGAATTTGTTGATATTGCTGGTTTAGTAAAAGGAGCAAGTAAAGGAGAAGGACTCGGCAATAAATTTCTATCACATATTCGTGAAGTTGATAGTATTGTAGAAGTAGTCCGTTGTTTTGATGACCCTAATGTAGTGCATGTAGATGGAAGCATTGATCCATTACGAGATATTGAGACTATCAATTTAGAACTGATTTTTGCAGATATTGAGACTATAGATAAACGATTAGAACGAGCTAAAAAACAACTAAAAGCAGATAAGAAAATACAAATTGAAATTGATTTATTTGAAAAGATAAAAGAAGCATTAGAACAAGGAAAATCAGCAAGAACATTAGAATTTAATGAAGAAGAAAAAGAAATATTAAAAGATACATATTTATTAACATTAAAACCAATACTATACATTGCAAATATTTCAGAAGAACAATTAGAAAATGCAAAAAATGATACCAATGTGTTAAAAGTAGAAGAATATGCTAAATGTGAAGGGGCAAGCGTTATTCCTCTTTGTGTAAAAATAGAAGAAGAGCTTGCAGGTCTTGAAGAACAAGATAAAATAGAAATGCTAGATGCATTAGGCTTACAAGAATCTGGATTAGACAAAGTAATAAAAGCAAGTTATGATTTATTAGGGCTAATGAGTTTTTTAACAGCAGGAGAACCAGAAGTGCGTGCGTGGACAATAAAAAAAGGAACCAAAGCACCAAGTGCTGCTCGGAAAAATTCATTCAGATATTGAAAGAGGCTTTATTCGTGCTGAAATTGTGTCTTATACAGATTTAATACAAGAAGGTTCTATGAATGCAGTAAAAGAAAAAGGATTATTACGTTTAGAAGGAAAAGACTATATTATGCAAGATGGAGATGTTGTTCTATTCCGCTTTAACGTGTAATACAATAAAAATATGAAGTCAACATATTCGTAAAATTGTTATTAAATTCAAAGGAGGAAATGAAAAATGGAAAAAAAAGATTTATTTCATAAAAAGGAGACTCGGTTGGAAAAATATTTCAAAAGAAAGTAAAGAAAATATATTTAAATTCTCAGATGAATATATCTATTTTTTAAATAAAGTAAAAACAGAAAGAGAAGCTGTATATTTTATAACTAAAATGCTAAATGAAAATGGATTTTGTGATATTACAACAAAAGACATCTTAGTTCCAGGCGATAAAGTTTATTATATCAACCATGAAAAAAGTATGTATATAGCTGTCATTGGAAAAGAAGCATTAGAAAATGGATTACAAGTATTAGGTGCTCATATTGATTCACCAAGACTAGATTTGAAACCAAATCCACTATATGAAGATACTGGTTTTGCTTATTTAAAAACTCATTATTATGGAGGAATCAAAAAATACCAATGGACAACAATTCCACTTGCCATTCATGGCGTTATTGTAAAATCAAATGGAGAAAAGGTAGAGATTACAATTGGAGAAGAGGACAATGATCCAATTTTTACAATTACCGATTTATTACCACATCTAGCACAAGAACAAATGGAAAAGAAACTAAAAGAAGGTATTAGTGGAGAAGATTTAAATCTTTTAATTGGAAGTATTCCAGAAGAAGACAAAGATATTTCAGAAAAAGTAAAATTAAATATGCTTATGCTATTAAATGAAAAATATGGCATGAAAGAAATTGATTTTGTAAGTTCTGAATTAGAAATTGTTCCAGCATTTCGTGCAAGAAGTTTAGGACTTGATAGGAGTATGATAGCAGGATATGGTCAAGATGACCGTGTTTGTGCCTATACCTCAGTTCGAGCGATGTTAGATGTAGAAAATCCTACAAAAACAGCTATATGTATTTTATCAGATAAAGAAGAAATAGGAAGTATGGGAAACACAGGAATGGAATCACATGTATTTGATTATTTCATTTCTGAATTACTAAATAAAAAGAATGAGAATAAACCCAATGCATTAGAAAAAGTATTTTGCCATTCAAAAATGCTATCTGCTGATGTAGATGCAGGGTTAGATCCAATTTATGCATCAGTTTCAGAGAAAAATAATGCAGCTTTTATTGGTCAAGGAATTGGTTTAAATAAATATACAGGAGCAAGAGGAAAATCAGGTGCATCTGATGCTAATGCAGAATTTGTAGCTGAAGTAAGAAGTATATTTGAAAAGGCAAATATTCCATATCAAGTTTCAGAATTAGGTAGAGTAGATTTAGGTGGTGGAGGAACCATCGCATATATTTTAGCAGATAAAGGAATGGATGTAATTGATTGTGGAGTGCCAGTGTTATCAATGCATGCACCATATGAAGTAACAAGTAAGTTTGATGTATATTCTGCATATAAGGCTTATGGAGCATTTGTAAAATAAGAAAAAGAAACATTATTGATTGTCAATTATCAATAGTGTTTTTTTTATAAGAATAAAAGTATACCTTCATCGACCCCAAAATAGAATTTTTGATCGTATTTTACTAAAAAACTGATGATATTATAAGAAAATTATGTAAAATTGTTGCAAATTTACATAAGAAGTGATAAAATAAATGTGTTGCAGAAATATCGCAACGCAAAAAGCCCTTTATATTCGCAACTCGTTCACCAAGAAATAAAAAGGAGATTATCATGAAAGACATTAATGTTCAGGTATTGATTGACTTCGCAGACAAGCGGAAAAAGGTAGATCCTTTCGTATTAGTACAGCAGGCGGAAGACTACTATAAAAGTATTAAAATTCTCGGAATTGAAAAAACAAGTATTGCCTACGATAACTGTACAGCAGTGGGATATGCGATATCGCCCCTTGCAAGAGCTTTTGGGCTGCATATTATGCGGATGATTTATCGTTGGGACGATTTGAATGGCGGGCGATTGGAGGAACATTATAGGCTCGATATGCCTTCCTCCGTGATACTTGCTGACACAGGAGTGTTAAAGAGAAATGGTGCAGATTTGGCTTGTACCAATATAGACGATATGATTAACACTTGGGCTATCAATTAGTAGCCCACTTTGATAAAGGGCTGATGGAGACTAGTATTTATATTAGTCTCCATTTTTATAGAAAAAGAGGAAAAAAATTACTATATATCAATAATTAGTAATTATATAAGTATACTGTTTTAAAATAGGCTGATTAGAAAATTTTTATACAAAAAAACAACACCCTTATCAGGTGTTAGTTTTTTTAATTATTTTCTTCATTTTTTCCTGCCATAACTTTTTTTCCATCATAGTATCCACAGTTTGAGCAAGCGGTATGTTGCATTACTGGTTCGTGACAATGTGGACATTCGGCAAAGTTTGGTTTATCTAATTTCCAAGTTGATCTTTTTAATCCTGTTCTTGCTTTAGACCATCTTCTTTTTGGTTGTGCCATTTTCATTCCCTCCTCGTTTTTAGTGATATGTATATATCTTTAAATTTTTAGCACTTTCTAAATCACTATAAGAGTATACTAATTTTTAACAAATTTGTCAAGAGCTCTAAACCTTATTTGTAAAATTTATTGAAAAAAAAATAGAATATTGATATAATAAGCAAAAAGAAAAGAGGAAAAAATGGAAGAGAATAAAAGAGTTGATAAAATCAATTACTATTTAAACATTGCAGAAGCTGTTTCAGAAAGAGGGACATGCTTACGTAAAAATTTTGGTTGTATTATTGTAAAAAATGATGAAATTATCTCTACAGGATACACAGGCTCTCCACGTGGAAGAATCAATTGTATCGATTTAGGATATTGTACGAAGAAAGAAAAATTTCCCAACATTCATCATGGTGGATATGATGCGTGTCGTTCTGTGCATGCAGAACAAAACGCTATGCTTAGTGCTTCTAGAAAAGATATGCTTGGTGCTAGTATGTATTTAGTAGGAAAACGAGTTGATACAGGGGCATATGAACCAGGAGCCAATTCTTGCCAAATGTGCCGTAAAATGATTATCAATGCAGGAATAAAAGAAGTTATTATTAGAGGAGCAACAAAAGAAGAATACTTAGTAGTGCCTGTAGAAGATTGGATTAAAAATGATGACTTATTACAAGGAAAAAATACTTACTAATACTTCTAATATAGAATTTGTAAAAGCAATAAGCTAGCCTACAAGGTTATAAAATATATTTAGTTTAGCTGATAAAATTCCCTTTACATAAGAAGGAATATCCATTAAAAATAGAGCAATATAATAGGAAAGGAATCAATTATAATGATGAAAGAAAAAATACAGGAACTGTTAAAAAATAAAAAAGTGATTAGTTATCTAATTATATTTGCAATTTCTATTTTTCTATGTATTCCGCTATTTTCAAAATATATGGATATTTCAAGAGATGATGGTATACAACACATATGCCGATTAATTGGAAATGCCAATGCTTTAAAACAAGGAAATTGTTTTCCTGTTATTATGTCAGATTTTTGTAATGGATTTGGTTATTCTTGGAATTTATTTTATAGTCCATTAACAGCATATGCTCCTCTTATTTTTAAATTATTCACCTCTTCTTATGTTGTAACATTAAAATTATTTATGTTATTGACCATTTTTTTATCAGGAGTATGTTTATTTCAATTTACTTATAAAATATCAAAAAGCTATAAAGCAAGTCTTATTTCTAGTATTTTGTATATGTGTGCACCATATCATTTAACTGACTTGTATAATCGTATTGCAATAGCAGAATTGGCATCATTTGTATTTTTACCAATTGTTTTTAGTGGAATGTTTGATGTATTTCATAGAAAAAATACAATGCCATATGGCATTATAATAGGTGGAATAGGGTTAGTATTAACTCATAATATTGTAGCAGTATATACCGCTATATTTTGCTTTTTTTATATGCTAATTCATTATAAAGAACTACTTAATTTAAAGATAATATATAAAATACTTATCTGTATGAGTATTATTCTATTATGTACTAGCTTTTATTGGATGCCACTATTAGAGCATATGCTAGCAACGCAATATGAAGTATTTTTACCACAAAGAATGTATAAAGACAATACGTTAATTAGTGCTAAATTAAGTATAGGAGATTTGTTTATCACAAAACATTATGACATGAATTTTCATATAGGATTTGCTATTTTATTAGGAATGTTATTTGCTTTTAGTTATCGAAAGAAATTTTCCAAACGAGCAAAAAAGACACTTCGCATTTTCTTTATTTTTGGGTTAATAAGCATTTTTATGACATTAACCATATTTCCATTTGAATATTTACCAAACTTTTTAAAAATGCTTCAATTTCCATGGAGAATGCTAGAATTTGCAAATTTCTTTTTTAGTATAATAGCAGGATTTGGATTTGCAAGTTTTATGAACCATAATTCGAAAAAGGAAATTTATGTGGTTGTTTTCATTATGTTATATATGTGTGTTTCCTTAATTTTTGCTAAAAAAAGTGTGGTAATACCATTCAATGAAGAGCGCTATTTACAGACCATACCAATTACCTCTTCAACAGGAAGAGTTCATGCAGGTTGTGCATCGTTTGAATATTTACCAAAAAAAGCATTTCAAAATAGAAAATATCTTGAAACTAGAGCAAATGAAGTAATTGTATTAGAAGGAAATGTCCATATTGATGAAATAAAAAAAGAAAATACAAATTTGTATTTTAAAATAGAACAGGTAAAAGGTGTTTCAAAATTAGAATTGCCATACATCTTTTATTTAGGTTATCATGCTGAACTTCAAAAAGAAGATGGAACAAAAGAAAATTTAAAAATACAAGAATCTGACAATGGATTTTGTATGATTATACTTTCAAATAATGAAAAAGGAGAAATACAGGTTTCTTACAAAGGAACAACTTTGATGAAATTATCCTATATATTAACACTAATAGGGATTGGTAGTATCGTTTGGACAAAATTTTACAATTTACATAATGTTGCACGTTAAACAAAGAATTATATTATTAGCAACTTTATAACCAATAAAGAATACATAATGTTTGAAAATCCTTATGAATCTCAATTAAGATTTGTAAAATATGGAGGAAAAAATCGAAAAGATACAAGCCTTCTTAAAAAACGTTCATTAAGTAGTTATTTTAGCCAGGGTGTGTAAGACAGTAGGGGTTTACACACTCTAAATTATTAAAAATTCTATTTAATAATTGACTATCTTACACAAATAGTATAGAATAACAAATATAGAAAATGAGGTGAAATAAATGGCAAAGCCAACGGTTGCAATTGTTGGAAGACCAAATGTTGGAAAATCAACTTTTTTTAATTATATTGTTGGACAACGTCTTTCAATTGTAGAGGACAAGCCAGGGGTAACAAGAGATAGAGTATATGCTGAAACTTCTTGGCGAGGACGAGAATTTACGGTAATTGATACTGGTCGGAATTGAAATTGGCTCAGAAGATTTTATGACAGCAGAAATTGCAAATCAAGCCAATATAGCAATAGATTTAGCAGATGTTATTTTATTTTTAACAGATATCAAACAAGGAGTTACACGGTGTTGATAAAGAGATTACATTATTATTAAAAAAAGCGGGAAAACCAGTTATACTAATTTGTAACAAAGCCGATAATTATGGTAAAACATCAGACGATATTTACGAATTTTATAATCTTGGACTAGGGGAACCATATCCACTTTCTGCTACAAATGCAATTGGGATTGGTGATATTTTAGATGCAATTTATGAACATCTTCCTTCTAATGATAAGCCAGAAAAAGAGGATGAAACCATAAAAGTTGCTATTATTGGAAAACCAAATGTGGGAAAATCTTCGTTAGTCAATAAAATATTGAAAGAAGAAAGAGTCATTGTAAGTAATATTGCTGGAACAACAAGAGATGCTATTGATTCATATTTTGAAAATGAATTTGGAAAATATGTGTTCATCGATACAGCAGGAATTAGAAGAAAAAGTAAAGTAAATGAAGCAATTGAAAAATTTAGCGTAATGAGAACTCTTCTAGCTATTGAACGAGCAGATGTCTGTTTAATGATGATTGATGCTGAAGAAGGAGTAACAGACCAAGATGCTAAAATTGCAGGAGAAGCACATGAAGCAGGAAAGGGTATTATTTTAGTTATCAATAAATGGGATATAATCGAAAAAGATACTTATACTATTGAACAATTTAAAAAAGATGTTTACAACAAATTGTCATATTTAACATATGCACCTATTTTATTTATTTCAGCAAAAACAGGTCAAAGAGTTAATAAATTATATGAAATAATTAACCAAGTATCAAGTCAAAATGCGTTAAGAGTAACAACAAGTATGCTAAACCAAGTATTAAATGAGGCAATTGCTATTGTTCAACCCCCAACAGATAAAGGAAAACGATTAAAGATTTATTATATGACACAAGCTACTACAAAACCACCAACATTTGTTGTATTTGTTAATAATAAAGAATTATTTCACTTCTCTTATGAACGTTATTTAGTAAATCAATTACGAAAAGAATTTGGACTAATAGGAACACCAATTCGAATGCTTGTAAGAGAGAAAGGAGAAAAAGAAGAATGAATCAATTAGAAATACATGGAATTTATAAACATTTTAAAGGAGACTTCTATATAGTAGAGGATGTTTGTATTCATAGTGAAACAAAAGAAAAATATGTATTATATAGAGGATTATATGGAAAACATGAATTATATATAAGACCATATGATATGTTTTTATCAGAAGTGAATCATGAAAAATATCCAGATGTAGAACAAAAATATCGATTTGAACTACAAAATATAGAAAGTAAAAATAATTAGTTAATAATAGTAGTAATGTAAAATATAAAAATTTAGGAGGTATTAAAATGGCATATTATATTATAATAGCAATTATTTCTTATTTAATTGGAAGTGTAAGTTTTGGAATACTAATCAGTAAAAAAATGGCAGGAATTGATGTAAGAGAAAAAGGAAGTAAAGCATCTGGAAGTACAAACGTTTTAAGAACTGTTGGAAAAAAAGCAGCAGCTCTTACGTTAGTTTGTGATATTTTAAAAGGAGTAGTGGTTGTTCTAATTGCAATGTTAATAGGAATAATCATAAAAGATTTAGATGACGCACTATTGGTTCAAATAGCAGCAATTGCAGTAGTAATTGGACATACATTTCCAATCTTTTTTGGCTTTAAAGGTGGAAAAGGTGTAGCAACTTCTCTTGGTGTACTATTACTAATTAACTGGCAAATAGGATTAATTTGTTTAGTATTTGCATTAGTTATTATGGCATTAACAAGAATGGTATCAGCAGGTTCTGTCCTTGCAGCAATTTTATTTCCAGTGCTTACCTTATTTATTGGTCAACCATATTTTATTGTAGCAGGAAATTATTTTGTTTTTAGTGTTATTATGGCATTGATTGTAGCCTTCAATCATAGAACTAATATTAGTAGAATTTTAAGTGGAACCGAAAATAAATTATCTTTTAAGAAAAAATAAGAATGTTAGGGAGGAAATAATTTGAAAAAAATAGCTGTTATTGGAAGTGGAAGTTGGGGAGTAGCGCTTTCTGTTCATTTAGCAAAAATGGGACATATGGTAAAGATATGGTCTTTTGCAAAAGAAGAAGCAGATTTGATTAACCAAGAGAAAAAGTGCAAATTTTTGCCAGAAATTACTTTACCAGAAAATATTGTGTGTGATACTGATTTTGAGACAGTGTTACAAGACACAGACCTTATTTTACATGTGACTCCATCAAAATTTGTTCGAAACATTTTAAAACAATATAAACCATATATTACTAAACAACCAGTTGTTATGTGTGCAAAAGGATTTGAAAGAGAAACATTATATTCATTAGACCAAATTATCGAAGAAGAATTACCAAATCATCCTTATGCAGTCTTATCTGGACCAAGCCATGCAGAAGAAGTTTCAAGACAGATTCCTACCGCTATGGTGGTAGCAGCTAAACAAGAAAGTTTACAAGAAGAAGTTCGTTCTATTTTTATGAATGAAAAAATGAGAATTTATACTTCTTTTGATATTAAGGGTGTTGAATTAGGTGGTGCATTAAAAAATATTATTGCATTTTGTGCAGGAATCGCAGCAGAACTTGGACTAGGCGATAATTCTTTTGCAGCTCTTATTACAAGAGGACTTACTGAAATTAGTAGATTGGGTGTAAAATTAGGTGGAAATCAAGAAACTTTTTATGGTTTAACAGGACTTGGAGATTTAATTGTTACTTGTTTAAGTGAACACAGTAGAAATAGGAAAGCGGGAAAACTAATTGGAGCAGGAAAAACAATTGAGGAAACTAGGCAAATTGTTGGCATGACCATAGAAAGTATTGATAATATCGAAGTGGCTTATGAACTTTCAAAAATTCATCATGTTGATATGCCAATTGTAAATGCTGTTTATGATGTATTATATAATGGTTTAGCACCATCTAAAGCTGTAAATATGCTTATGACACGTGATAAAAAGTGTGAATAAAAATCAAAAAAATGCTTATAATACATATAAATGGAGGTATTTACATGGATTTTTTTGATAAATTAGGGAAACAAGCCAGTAAAACATATGAATATACAGCAAAGAAGACTTCTAAAATAGCAAGAGAAGCAAAACTGAAAATGCAAATGAATGAACATAAAAATAAGATTGAAGAACTATATATAGAAATTGGGAAAAAGCTATATGAACATCATATTAATGATAAATCATTAGACATTGATATAGATGCTGTTTTAGAAGAATATTGCATTCAAATTGATGAATTATGTGATAGGATTGAAGAAGAAAGAAAAGAGTTATTAACATTAAAAGATAAAAAACAATGTCCAAATTGTTTTTGTGAAATTGAATTAGATTATCATTATTGTCCTAATTGTGGAGACGAACAAAAAGAAGATTTAGGCTATGAGGAGGAAAACCAACAAGATGAGGCAAATGTAGAGTAATAGATTTTACTATGGAAATGGGTAAGCATGAAGCTTGCCCATTCTTAAAAAAAGTAATCGTTCTATAATATAAATTTTGGAGGTAGCAATAAATGAAAATAGTTATACAAAGAGTAAGTAGTGCTAATGTAACAGTAGAAGAACAAATAATCGGAAAAATTGAAAAAGGTTTTGTCATCTTATTAGGAATTTCTAATGATGATACAGAGGAAATAGTTGTACAAATGGCACGTAAAGTTTGTAATTTGCGAATTTTTAGTGATGAAAATGATAAAATGAATTTATCTATTAAAGATATTAGTGGAAAAATATTAGTAATTTCACAATTTACATTATATGCAGACTGCAAAAAAGGAAACCGACCAAGTTTTACAAATGCTGGTGCCCCGGAATATGCGAATCGATTATATGAATTTTTTATAAAGCAAATCAAAGAGCAAGGGATAGAAGTAGAGCATGGTGAATTTGGTGCTAATATGAAGGTAAATTTAACAAATGATGGTCCAGTTACCATTCTTTTAGAAACTTAATAAGGATAACGTTCATATAAATAACGGATAATAGAATCTGCATTATCATTTGTTACATTAAAAAAAGCTCCTTCATCTAAACTGACCCACATGTTTATATTATATTTATCATTATTATCAATAAAAGCACCAATAATATCTGCAATTTCAATTGAATTTTCATATTGGTTTTCCCATTTTAAATCATTTTCAAGGTGAATTTCTTTTTCATAGTAACTAGATAAGAATTTTGTTATTTCACCAGATATATTACTATATAAATTGACAACAGTATACATATTTATCTCCTTATCTATTAGTAATTTTATATTTATAGTATTTCTTTTTTTATTTTAAAGTATACGAGAGAATAAAAGGTAAATTTGTGGAAATACTATTGCTAGGTGATATTATGCAAAAAAAATGGAAACAGGGGATTTGTTATATTTTTATAATTAGTAGCGTTTTATTATTAGCAGGCTGTAGTCATTCAGAAGAAGAATTATTAAAAGATAAATTAGCAAGTGAAATTAAGTATTTCGATTCTACTCTTTCTAACATGTTAAATAAAGCAAATGGGTTAACTCTTGAAAATTATAAAGTAAGTACTAAAAAAATTGAAGATAAAAAAGAAAGTGAACAAAGTAGTGGGAAAAGTGATGGAGGCTCTTCTGAAAATCGGACGGTTCTAATATGGGACAAAATGAACAAGGTGCATCAGAAGGTGGTAGTTCTTCAAAAGAGGAAGAAAGTAAAAAAACTGATTATGAATATAAAATGGTAGAAAATGCAATTTTAGTTTCAGAAAAAAAGCCAGATTGGAATAGTTTGACATTAGATGCCGAATTGATTTATTCTGACTGGGCTATTTTAACACTTGATTTATATAAACAAAATATTGATAATCAAAAAATTTTGAGTTTTAATGTTGATTTAGATAGCTTAGTAAAAGCAATTAAAGAAAAAAATAAAGAACAGACATTAGGCTTACTTGCTAAATTATATTCTTATATACCTGTTTATTATGCAGGATTTTCAAATGACCAAATGAAAATAAATTTGTATAAAGTAAAATCTAGTGTTTTTAATGCATATGCTATCTTAGAACAAAATAATAATGAAGAAATAAAAAAACAATTACAAACAGCAGAAGAAGCAATGCTTGCTATGATAAATCACATGGGAAACAAAGAGGAAAAAGAATACAATATCAATAAAGCATATATTTTATTAAAAGATTTGCAAAATACGGTAGACCGAAATGATGCAGATATTTTCTACCTAAAGTATAAAAATTTGATAGAAGAATTAGATATCTTGTAGTAGTTGAAATTTTTAAACATTTGTAGTACAATAAAAATACAAGTAAATTGAATGGTCGCGTATGGCAATATCGCAAGATAGCGTATGAGGAAAGTCCGGGCTCCATAAGAGCAATGATGCTGGATAACGTCCAGTGGAGGAAACTCTAAGGAAAGTGCAACAGAAAATAACCGCCTATAAAAATAGGTAAGGGTGAAAAGGTGAGGTAAGAGCTTACCGCAGTTATGGTGACATAACTGGTCAATGTAAACCCCATCTGGAGCAACACCTCGTAATTCCAAAAAGGCTAAGATGCTCTTTCATCTTTTTGGTTTAGGTGGCTTAAGACACATAGCAATATGTGTAATAGATAAATGACCATTCACGACAGAACCCGGCTTATAGATTTACTTTTTTTATGAAGACAGATAGGAATAAACCTATCTGTCTTTTAAAACAATTCTCAACTAATTTTTATAAGATAAGTTTTTGCATGTCACTTGGTAATGGACATACTATTGTTAAGGTCTGTTTTGTAATGGGGTGAAAAAAAGAAACTTTATAAGCATGGAGTGCTTGTCGTTTAATATAAACAGATTCATTTCCATATAAAGTATCGCCTATAATAGGATGTCCCATATAAGAAAAGTGTACTCGAATTTGATGGGTTCTTCCTGTTTGAAGAAGAACTTTTACAACAGATTGAGTATTAGAGATTTCTTTTAGCACTTCATAATGAGTAATTGCTTCTTCACCATGTCCATCAAAACAAACCGCTCTTTCAATAATACTACCAAGTTTTCTTGCAATTGGCAAATGAATTGTACTAGTTTTCTTTTCTAAAATTCCTTCAACAATAGCAATGTACTCTTTTTTAAAACAATGATTTTTCATCTGTTGAACCATATTTTCTTGTATATATTCATTTTTAGCAAACAAAACAATGCCAGAGGTGTCTTTATCTAGTCGGTTAATTGGGCGAATTTTCTTTTTTAACCCAATTTGTTCAAAATAATACTTCACACCATTTGATAAGCTGTCTTCATAATGCATTCTAGAAGGGTGAATGGGAAGGAAAGGTGGTTTATTTAAAATAAGCAATCCATCATCTTCGTATAAAATTGATAAATCCATTTTTGTAGAAATAATATTAGAATTATCCTCTTCAATATCAAGTAAAACTTCAATCATATCTTCTTTAATAATCGTTTGATTAACACAAGCTACTTGAGAATTTCGATAAATCTTTTGATTTGCTTTTAACTTCAAAAGCAAACGGTCTGAAATTTTAAATTCTTCCTTTATTACCTGCTTTATCGTTTCATAATTGGGATTTGTAACAATATAACTTAATTTCATAAATACTCCTCTCCAAATGAATTATAACAAATAAAAGCAATTGAGGCAAATTTTAAAAAACTATTGTGATTTTTTTTATTTATCGATATAATACTTCATAAGAAAGAGAGGAAGTTTATATGTCGTTTATTGAAGAAATGAAGAAAAAAGCAAGTAGAGATAAAAAAACAATTGCTTTACCAGAAGCAGTCGATGTACGTGTTATTGAAGCGGCTGTTACGATTGAGAAAGAGGGATTTGCTCATGTTATTTTATTGGGGAATGAGGAGGAAATTATAAAAGTTGCAAGTAAGAATGGATTTGATATAAGCTTTATGGAAATTGTAAATCCCCTTACTTCTCCAAAGTATGAGGAATATGCTACTACATTTTATGAACTTCGTAAATTAAAAGGAATGGATATTCATAAAGCAAGAGAAACCTTAAAAGACCCTGTGTATTTTGGAATGATGATGGTAAAACAAGGAGATTGTGATGGGCTTGTTTCAGGTGCTATTCATTCAACTGCAGATACCTTAAGACCAGCTCTTCAAATTTTAAAAACAGCACCAGATACAAAATTGGTTTCGGCATTTTTCTTAATGGTTGTACCAGATTGTAATTATGGTGAAAATGGAACTTTTGTATTTTCAGATTGTGGTTTAAATCCAAATCCAAATGCAGAAGAATTATCCGAAATTGCTATTTCTTCTGCAAAAAGTTTTGAACAATTAACAGAAAAAAAGGCTAATGTTGCTATGCTATCTTTTTCTACTTATGGCAGTGCCAAATCAGAATCAACTGAAAAAGTAATAGAAGCTACTAATTTAGTAAGAGAGAAAATGCCTAATATAGTAATAGATGGAGAATTACAATTAGATGCTGCTATTATTCCAGAAGTTGCAAAAAGTAAAGCACCAGGAAGCCTAGTAGCAGGAAATGCCAATACTCTTATTTTCCCAAATCTAGATGCAGGAAATATTGGTTATAAATTGACACAACGTTTAGCAAAAGCAGAGGCTTATGGTCCATTATGCCAAGGAATTGCAAAACCAGTGAATGATTTATCTAGAGGTTGTAGTAGTTCCGATATTGTAGGAGTTGTTGCCATAACAGCTGTACAAGCTCAAATGAATATAACATAAAAATTTTAAAAAATTATAGGTTTACAATAGATATGACACACCAAGTGTAAGAAATAAAAAATTGAAGGAAATACCAAAATATGATAAAGTAGTTTTAACCACAAAACACTTAAAATATTGGAGGTATTTCCTATGAGTAAT